>CAZDUP010000391.1:0-1515 GCA_964508625.1 uncultured Thermodesulfobacteriota bacterium | reverse complement strand
CATGGCAGAGGACAGGGAGAGGTTCGACAGGCTCCTCCAGGACCTTGACCTGAGAAAGCCCAACAGCGGCACCGCGCGCTCAATTGACGAGGCAGTAAGCATCGCAGGCACTGTCGGCTATCCTGTAATGGTGAGGCCGTCATACGTCCTCGGCGGGAGGGCAATGGAGATAGTCTACGATGAGATGAGCCTCATGGACTACATGACGCGCGCTGTCGAGGCCTCTCCGGAGCACCCGGTCCTCATAGACAGCTTCCTTCAGAACGCTACAGAGGTCGATGTCGACTGCATAAGCGACGGAACGACGGTCGTGGTTGCGGGCATTATGGAGCACATCGAAGAGGCAGGGGTCCATTCAGGCGATTCTGCCTGCTCCATACCGCCTTACTCGCTCGACAATGGAATAATCGATGAGATAAAGAGGCAGTCCAGGCTCCTCGCAAAGGAGCTGAAGGTCATCGGTCTCATGAACGTCCAGTACGCGGTAAAGGACAACTGCATATACGTCCTTGAGGTAAACCCGAGGGCGTCGAGGACCATACCCTTCGTGAGCAAGGCCATCGGTGTCCCGATTGCCAAGCTCGCAACAAAGCTAATGGCAGGAAAGACCCTGAAGGAGCTTGGCTTCACGGATGAGAAGATGCCCTCCTATGTCTCTGTCAAGGAGGCGGTATTCCCCTTCATAAAGTTCCCGGGCGTGGACATACTCCTCGGCCCCGAGATGAAGTCCACCGGAGAGGTCATGGGCATCTCCAGCGACTTCGGCGGAGCCTTCGCAAAGGCCCAGATAGCGGCTGGCAACAGGCTAGCGCTCTCAGGGACCGTATTCATAAGCGTGAGGGACGCTGACAAGGCCGAGATAGCGGGCGTGGCCAAAGATTTGAAGGAATGCGGCTTCAAGATACTGGCCACAGGCGGCACAGCAAGGTTCCTCTCCGCAAGGGGAGTTGAGGTCGAGACCGTACTCAAGGTCACGGAGGGCAGGCCGAATATCGTTGACATGATAAAGAGCAGGAAGGTGGATATGGTAATAAACACCTCCTTTGGCGCAAAGAGCGTTGCCGACTCCTATTCCATACGGAGGTCTTCGGTAGACCTGGGATTGCCGCACTTCACCACTGTCGCGGCCGCCAAGGCCGCTGCCCAGGGCATAAAGGCCATGCAGAGGGGCGGGCTTGACGTGAAGCCCCTGCAGGAGTATCATAACGAGCTTAAGCCCACACCAAAGCTCGAAAGCGGGATACTGAGCTCCACTTAGCGCCCAATGCGCAGGATAATAAAATCCCTCGGCATAGTCTACGGTGATATAGGCACTAGCCCTATATACACCATCACGGTCATCTTCCTTCTCCTTGAGCCCACCTTTGAGAATGTAAGGGGGGTCGTCTCTCTTATATTCTGGACACTCATCACCCTGGTTACTGTCCAGTACGCATTTCTTGCAACGACGCTCGGCAAAAAGGGCGAGGGCGGCACAATAGTCCTGAGAGAGCTCCTGCTGCCATATCTGAAGGG
>CAZDUP010000390.1:0-1538 GCA_964508625.1 uncultured Thermodesulfobacteriota bacterium | reverse complement strand
ATGTACGGCGGCGCCATCGTGCTTGGCGCGGCGCTCGACAAGAGCGGCGCGGCAAAATGGCTCGTCAGCTCGCTTGTAGGCAACTGGACCGGGGGGCCGTGGACCGTATTCGCCCTCTTCTCCTTCCTCTCCATACTGCTTACGGCGGCCATAAGCAACGCCGCGGTCATAGCCATACTGCTGCCAGTGAGCATCGGCATGGCGCAGTCGCTTTCCATAGACCCGGTCATATTGACATTCGCGATAGCGGTCCCGGCCGGACTTGATTTCATGTTCCCTATGGGGACCCCGGCCATTGCCATAGCCGCGTCCTCGAACTACATTAGCGTAAAGGACAGCGTCCGGGGCGGCTTCATAATGTTCGTCACCGCCTGGGTGGTATTCAACCTTGTCGCGGCATTCTGGTGGCCGCTCATAGGCAGGGGGTACTGAATTGAAAAAGGTGCTGCTGGTCCTGTCTCCGCAGCTTCAGTCTGACGAAGTCGTGGAGATCGCGGTAAAGAAGGCAAAGGATGAGAAGGCCATGCTCGTGGCGCTCTATCTCCTTGAGACAGGCACGGCCAGCGAAGCCTTCGATACCTTCTCGGATATCGGCTTCATAGGCGACAGGCCCTCGGCGCAGGTATCAGAGGCCATAATGAAGGAGATGCGCCAGCGCGGCTACGAGGAGCTCGGCAGGGTGCAGATAAAGGCCATGGAGGAAGGGGTGGCCTTTGAGCCGCTCATGGAGGACGGTGAGCCCGTAAGCGTGGTGCTCTCGGCCATAGAGTCGATGGGAATAACGACGGCAGTGCTTGTAAAGAAGAAGAGAAGGGCGTTTTTCAAATATTTCTCCAGCACCTATGCGGACGAGATAGCCGGCAAGGCGCCCTGCGAAGTCTTGATCTTTACGGACAGCCAGGAACCTACAAAGGAGGAGTAGAAAGATGTCAACGGCGTGGACAGAGGAAGAGCTTAAAAAGGTAAGCGACAGCCTTGAGGGCAAGGCCCCTGAAGAGGCGATTAGATGGGCTGTCGAGAACTTCGCCACAAAGGACCTGTCGCTGGCGTGCAGCTTCGGCGCGGAGGATGTGGCGCTGGTAGACATGCTCGTCAAGATAAAGCCGGACGCGAAGATTTTCTATCTCGATACAGACCTGCTCTTCAAGGAATCCTATGAAGTCAAAGATAAGCTGATACAGAGGTACGGCGTAAAGCTCGACAGGTACGGCGCAAAGACCACTCTCGAGCAGATGTCCACCGAGTTTGGCCCCGAGCTCTGGAAGAGGGAGCCGGACAAGTGCTGCAACATAAGGAAGATGGTCCCTCTCGCGGAGGCCCTCTCAGGCCTTCGCTGCTGGATAACCGGCATCAGGCGCGACCAGGCCCCCACAAGGGCCAACGCCCCGGTCGTAAGCTGGGACGCCAAGTTCGGCCTCGTCAAAGTCAACCCGCTCGTAAGGTGGACGACAAAGGACGTATGGGACTACATCACGAAGAACAACGTCCCGTACTGCGCGCTCCATGACAAGAACTATCCGTCCATCGGCTGTGAGCCC
>CAZDUP010000389.1:0-1549 GCA_964508625.1 uncultured Thermodesulfobacteriota bacterium | reverse complement strand
GCATCTCACGGCGGGCAAGCAGGAATATCGACGCAGAGATAATGGTCAGATGCATCGCAAGGGAGAGGAGCACCTGGGCGGAGAATATCGAGCGGAAGACAGGATAGTCGTAGTCGAGGTTCTGCCCCAAAGGCAAAATGACGAGCCTCAGGTATGTGGCGACCACCCTCGCCTGGGTAAAGGCGTACTCGCTCACCGAAAGGGTGGACATCTCCTCTATCTGCATCCGCCTTATCTTCTCGCTGAAATCCGAATAGCCGCCCGAGCCGCCGAAGAGAAGCGTAATGGGCACGATAAGGGCGGCGCCGAAAAATGGCAGCAGGTAGAGAAAGCGCTTTTTCCTGTCTCCGGTAAAAAAAACGGCCTCGATGAGGCCGAGCATCAGTGGCAGAGTGGCTGCTATCTCCTTTGTCTTCTGGCCGGCAACGCATGCAAGGAGGGCCGGGACATAGAAGAGCAGGTGGCGCGGCGAGAAGAGGCCGGAGACAGCCTCCTCCCTTGCCCTGATATAGAGCGCCAGCGTCAGGAGATAGAAGAATGTGGCCAGCGATACGAGCCTCTGGGTGATGTACGATACGGCCTGGGTCTCTATAGGGTGCGTAATGAACAGGAGCGCAGCGACAAGGGCCGGGACGCGCCCTGCCCTCTCTTCATTGCCTTGCCTGGCAGCGCGGAAAAACGCCTCCACGAGCAGATATACAAGGGCTCCGTTCAGGATGTGAAGGATGACGTTTACAAGGTGGTAGCCGAGGGTGTCGTTGCCGTGAATCCAGTAGTTGAGAGCGAACGAGAGAAAGCCGAGGTACCTGGTGCCGGAGAGGTCGAGGAAGTTGCTCAAGTCCCTTATCTTCCCGTTATCCCTTATATAGTCGATGTCGTCAAAGACAAAGGGGCCATGGAGCGCGTTGAAGTAGACAACGAACCCGGCGACTGCCAGGATAAGAAAGGCCACATACCTGTTCTTGAGCATGCTCTCCATAGGCGCCGGCAGGACCGGCAGGAGAGATTATACAAAAAAACGGGGCATCCCATGAACTCTTTTTTTTCCGGACCTACTGCGCATTGGACCATGAATTGAGGCGCATGCCTGTCATCAGCCATTTCTTGAAGAGTTTCGAGAGCCCTGAGCCCGGCTCCTCCCCGGTCTTTTTCACGGCAGGCTTTTCAGGGTGCTGCTGGCTTTTTGACGGGTCGTACCTGGCCTTGTTCGCCTTTTCGAGGTCGCTGCACGTGGTCGTTCCGTCGCCGAATACATCGTCGCATCTCGCGGCAGGGCTGGCGGCGTAAGCTGCCTTAGCATGGACGCTCTTCGGGGCCTCGGACGTGCGCACAGGCGCTCCCCTCGGCTCTATCTCTATCACCGACTCAATCAGCGAGCAGCCCGCAAGCATGACGGCAGCCAAAAGCAGCGCGGCCCTGGCAACAAAGGAGCAGCGCATTCCCACCCCCTGGCGCAGATGGATTTACGGAAAAACATGAAGGATTAAACGGGAGAGAGCATCCAGATTTTAATTATAGTCCCGGAAATACCGGAGTCAAACTGGAGCGC
>CAZDUP010000388.1:0-1561 GCA_964508625.1 uncultured Thermodesulfobacteriota bacterium | reverse complement strand
GTGAAGGTCGAGGCAAAGGGCCCGCAGGTTATTCTGTCGAGGACCCACCCGGCATTCCTGATGAAGCTCTTCCAGATGGAAGTTCCCGAGATATACGAGGGCATAGTCGAGATAAAGGGCGCTGCCCGCGAGCCAGGCGACAGGGCCAAGATAGCCGTTGTCTCGCACAACTCGGACGTGGACCCGGTAGGCGCGTGCGTGGGAGTCAAGGGGTCGAGGGTCCAGGCCGTGGTGCAGGAACTGAAGGGCGAGAAGATAGACATCGTCCACTGGTCGGATGAGCCCGCCATATTCGTCAAGAACACGCTCTCACCGGCGCAGATAGCCCGGGTCATAACGGACGAGGCCGAGCACGCGATGGAAGTCATCGTCCCGGACGACCAGCTCTCGCTCGCCATAGGCAAGAAGGGTCAGAACGTAAGGCTCGCCGCAAAGCTTACCGGCTGGAAGATTGACATCCGCACCGAGAGCGAGTCAAAGGGCGGCAAGGAGAAGCTCACGCCGGAAGAGGCGCTCCGCAAGGAGATGCAGGCCGCAGGAGAGAGGGAAGAGCGCGAGAGGGCTGCTGCTGCCAAGGACATGGTAGACGGCCTCGGGATATCCAATGAGGCGGCCGTCATACTGGCGGCCGCGGGCTACACCGGCGCCGACGGCCTCACGGGCGCGACGGCCGAAGAGCTTGCAAAGATCGAGGGCCTTGACGACGATACCATAGGCATTATCCTCGATGCCGCTGCCCGTGAAAAGGGCAATGCCTGAGAGGACCTGTCTTGGCTGCAGGTCTATCGCTGACAAGTCCTCTCTTGTAAGGCTCGCAAAGGGGCATGGCGGGCTTCTTGAAGTCGATAACGATGGCAACGCCGGTGGCAGGGGGGCTTACATATGCCCCGATGAAAAATGCCTCAGGGAAGCGTTGAGGAAGAACGCTTTCGGACGCGCCCTTAAGACAAACGTATCCATTCCGGCCTTTGAGCTCCTGCTGGAAGGCGTGCGGAAGGTCAAAGCATCGAATAAGTAAAAAAGAGCAGAGGCCAGGGGACTTACGGACCCGGCGAAAATTTCTTGGGCGAGGAACATGACACAAAAAGAAAAAGAAAAAGATAAGCAGCAGGCCGCACCCGCACCCCCGGGAGTCGAGGAGAAGCGAATAAAACCCTCGGTCATACGGAGGAGGTCGGCCCCCAAGCCAATACAGGCGGCTGAAGAGACTGCTGCCGAGTCACCGGAATCAGCCGAGGCGAAACCGGTAGAGGCGGCTGAGGCAGAGTCCCAGGCAGCCAGGAAGGCTCAGGAGCCTTTGGCAGAGGCCAAGCCCAGGGAAGCGGCGGCCCCGGCAAAAGCCCCGGAGGCTGGCGCAGCGGCCGCTGGCGCGCCCAGGAAACTTGAGGAAAAGAAGGAAGAGAAAAAGGGCGGCAGGCCGACAAAGATCGGCGGCAAGGCCAAGATAGATGAGAAGAGGGATGCCCCTAGAAAGGCGGCAGCCAAGAAGGTAAAGGAGAAATCCGCCGTAGAGCTCCTGTTGGAGTTCAAGCAGGACGAGGAGCCCATAGTAGAGGAAATA
>CAZDUP010000387.1:0-1572 GCA_964508625.1 uncultured Thermodesulfobacteriota bacterium | reverse complement strand
GCCGGAGAACGGCCACAAGGGCTACAGGATAACGACACAGGGCAAGAGGTTCTTCAGCGACGCCGTGGTCGAGAAGGTGGACCCGAGGGGCAAGAAGTATTACTGGATAGGCGGCGACCTCGAACGCTGGGAAGGCGGGCCGCAGGCTGACTTCAGGGCCGTTCAGGACGGCTACGTATCCATAACGCCCATACACCTCGACATGACCAATTACGCGTCCCTGGCCGAGCTCAGGGAGTGGAAGATAAAATGAGGAACTTCGCGCCGCCTGCCGCATTGAAGGTGAAGAGGGACATATACGAGCGCTCGAGGCAGAACATGCTCGATAGCCAGCTCATACCGAGGGGCATCAACAACCCTTCGGTGCTCCATGCAATGCTCACCGTGCCACGGCACCTCTTTGTTGACGAGGCATTGCAATCCCAGGCATATACCGATTACCCGCTCCCCATAGGCGAGAAGCAGACAATATCCCAGCCGTACATGGTCGCCTTCACGGCAGAGTCCCTTGGCCTTACCGGTAAAGAGAGGGTGCTGGAGATAGGCACCGGCTCAGGCTACCAGGCTGCCATACTCTCGATGCTATGCGACAGGGTATATACGGTCGAGCGCATCTCTACGCTCGCTGACAGGGCGAGAAAGACCCTCGACAATCTTCTTTGCAGGAACGTGGTCGTGCGCGTTGCAGACGGCACTGTTGGCTGGCCTGACGAGGCCCCGTTCGACGCCATCGCCGTAGCTGCATCGTCGCCACAGGTGCCGCCCGCTCTAATAGACCAGTTGAAGGTGGGCGGCAGGCTCATAATACCCGTCGGTGAAGGCGAGATGCAGAAGTTTCTCCGGATAACAAAGAGGGAGAACGGCGCCGAGACAGAGGTTCTCGGCGGCTGCAAGTTCGTAAAGCTCATCGGCAAACAGGGCTGGCAGATAGAAAAGGCAAGGCCCTGAGCTCCATTCCATCAGTTCCCAAAATGCCCTTTTCCTTCAGATTAATAATACCCTTTTTCTTCCTCATCCTGCCGCTTTTACTTTTAAGTTGCGCACCTGGCGTCTATCACAAGGTAGGCAAGGGTGAGACCTTCTGGCGCATCTGCAAGACCTACGGCGCTGACATGCAGGAGGTCGCGGAGCTGAATGACATAAAGGACCCCACTGCCATCAAGACCGGCTCCATGCTCTTCATACCCGGCGCTTCGAGGGTCAGAAAGGTCAAACCCTATGTGCCTCCAAAGCCTGATGCAAAAGAGGAGAAGGAAGAAGAGGTAAGGATAGTCGTCGAAAAAGGCAGGTTTGCCTGGCCTGTAAAGGGCGAGATCATCTCTCCTTTCGGGCCGAGGAACGGCGTCAACCACGGGGGAATAGACATAAAGGCAAAAGAGGGCACGCCGATACTTGCCTCTGACGCCGGAGTGGTAGTCTATGAGAAGTCCGGCATGAGAGGATACGGCCGCATAATCATAATTAAACACAGGGACGAATTCTTTACCGTCTACGCGCACAACAGCGAGAACCATGTAAGGCTTGGTGACAAGGTGGAAAAGGGCGCGAAGATAGCGGCAGTGGGCGCCTCCG
>CAZDUP010000386.1:0-1593 GCA_964508625.1 uncultured Thermodesulfobacteriota bacterium | reverse complement strand
GCCGGAATGCCCATAGGGTAATTCCCCTGAGCGGTCACCGCGCCGCCGTAAGTCACAGCGGCGGCTCCGCCGACGAAACCTATCGGGCCGTTGAGTATCCCGTTTACGAAGGTATCGTACACGTCGTAGGCGAAGCTGCCTGCAACCGGCGGGGTTATGGCCATCGCATCGTTCGCGAGCAACATGGAGAGGCCGACCACCATGAAACATACTGTCAGCTTCCATATGCCCTTTTTGTCCCTGAGCAGTTCTTTAAACATGAAAGAATCACCTCCCTTCCTTGTGTAGTATTATCTCCACCCTGCGGTTTTTCCCGCTCCTCTCATCGTTATCCGCGTAGCAGCACTTGCCTTTACCTCCCATCTTGATGTGCTGCGCATCCACGCCGAGCGAGATGAGACCAAGGTATACGGATTGGGATCTACGCAGAGCGAGCCTGTCGTTATAATTTTCATCCCCGGCGGCGCAGGTATATCCAAAGAGCTCGTACTTTGCTCCAGGGATTACGATTTTCCTGAGCCTTTCAAGTTCCTCCGCTTTCAATACGGCGCTGTCGAAATCGAAAAAGACGGTCTCCTGTATGATTTCAGGCGGCGTGGGCTTGGAATCGACCTTCTCCTGAGTCTTTTCCTTTAAATCATTCAGCTCAACTGGCGCCTCGTCTGAAAACTGAACGCCACCCGAAGAAGGAATCCGAATTTTGATTACGCGCTCAGCGTAATTCGCAGGGATATGAGAGAGGGCCTTCAACTCACCGCAGCCGTCACAGATTATGTGCGTGGAGTCCTCTTTCCAGAAGGCCGCAGGGCTGTAATAAACGAACGAAACCTGCCTGAGTTCAGATGTCCATGCCTCTGGAGATAGACCAAGGTGAAAAAAAACCGCAAGACAAACAATCCCGACACATTTCCGGTGAATCATCTCTATCCTCTCCGTCCTATTCATCCTCGTAATTAAGGGACAGCGCCCCTTTGACCTTCCGGATATATCTCAAAGCGCTCTTACCCTCGGCCCGTCCGGTGTTGTAGCATCCGACGGCCCCCCAGGTGTCATCGAACCTCGCGATGCACCGCTTCAATATCCATGCCCCGGCCAAGACGTTGTAGCAGGGGTCTTTAATGTAGTCCCAGTACTCCCCGAACTCCGGAGCCCATTGAGAATTAACCTGCATCAATCCGTAATCGACGGTTCCGTTTCTGTTCCGGTTCAGAGCATTCGGGTCATGACTCGATTCAACGAAGGCTATGGCGCTAAGAAGCTCAGGAGGTATGCCGTAGTATCTACCGGCGTAATCGAAGCAGAATGCCGACGCAAGTCCTGGCGTCATGAGCGCTAAGAGAATAAGCACTGAGATAATCGTTTTTTTCAAATCGTCCTCCGTCTTTTAACGGCCTGGTCACCTGTCTCTATACAGGTCGGTCCTTAAGAACGGGCTGCCCTACTTAAGCAAGGCATCTATCCTCGACTTGAATACTGAATAGGGCATGGCGCCCTGTATCACCTCGCCGTTCACCTTTCCAGAGGGATCTAACTTGCCTAGAACGAATGTAGGCGTCCCGTTAACCCCCAGTTCCTTACCTTCATTCAAGTCCT
>CAZDUP010000385.1:0-1609 GCA_964508625.1 uncultured Thermodesulfobacteriota bacterium | reverse complement strand
CGGGCACGATAGAGATCCTTACTCTCCTCGACACGGAGCGCGAGCTCAGAAGGACGCGCGTGGAATACCTTAGGGCCATACTCGAATACAACAGGCGCATAGCTGCCCTTGAGCGCGCGGCAGGAGTAGAACTCAGGCCGACAGGCGTCGCAAAGAGAGTCGAATGAAGAGGATAATCACCGCATTCATATTCCTTATGGCGGGCCTTGTAGCAGGCGGGCTTGGTGTATGGCTCTTTCTTGGTCCTGCACCTCAACACAAAGAAGCCACGGAGAAAGTGGCTGAGTCAAAGGCCGAGCGCAAGGTCCTCTACTACAGGAACCCCATGGACCCGTCGGTCACCTCCCCCGTGCCCATGAAAGACCAGATGGGCATGGATTATGTGCCTGTCTACGAGGACGAGGCTCCTGTGCCGGACAAGCCTGGCGTTATCAGGATAGCGCCTGAGAGGATACAGAGGATAGGCGTGAAATCAGAGCCGGTCGAAAAGAGAGACCTTGAGCACGTCATCCGCACCGTAGGCAGGGTCGAGCCTGTGGAGGACAGGGTCAACGTAATAACCGCCAAGGTCTCAGGCTGGATAGAACGCCTCTACGTCAACCGCACGGACCATATGGTGAGCCCCGGCGAAAAGCTCCTTGAGCTATATAGCCCTGAGCTCGTCTCTGCCCAGCAGGAATATCTACTCGCGCTCGAAGGCGCGAAAAAGGTCCAGGCAAGCCCATATCCGGAGGCGCGCGAAGGCGCAGAGTCTCTACTACGGGCTGCCAGGCAGAGGCTCAAATACTGGGACATCTCGGAAGACCAGATAAGGGCGTTGGAGGCAAGGGGAGAGCCGTCGAGGACGCTCGCCATACGCTCCCCGGCCATCGGCTCTGTGACGGAGAAGATGGTCGTGGAGGGACAGAAGATAGAGGCAGGAGAGCCGCTCTTCAGGATTATCGACCATTCCAGGGTATGGGTATATGGCGAGATTTACGAGTACGAGATGCCGTATATCAAAAAGGGGCAGACGGCGAGGCTCACTCCAGCCTACTCTCCAGGCGAAAGCTATACAGGGAAGATCGAACACATTTACAGCCACCTCGGCTCAATAAGGTACACGCCAGAGGAGGGCACAGAGGTGCGCACGGCAAAGGTAAGAGTGGCCCTGCCCAATGCTGACCACAGGCTAAAGCTCGGAATGTACCTTAACGTCGAGATATCCGTACCTGTGGCGAGGAACGCCCCCGCGGTGCCTGACTCGGCCGTGATAGACACGGGCGAGCGGCAGCTCGTGATCGTGGACAGGCGCGACGGCACCTTTGAGCCCAGGGAGGTCACGCTCGGCGCGCGCGGCCAGGGCATGTACGAGATAAAGGCCGGCGTGGACGAGGGCGACTGGGTTGTGACGTCAGCCAACTTCCTCGTCGATTCTGAAAGCAACCTGAAGGCAGCCGTCAGCGCGATCTCCGGCAATGGCAAGAAAACGGAAGCGCCCTCGCCTGCACCAGAGCCGCCCCCAACAGGCGGCCACGTCCACTGATGCTACGCAGGATAATAGAAATATCCGTAAGGAACAGGTTCATCGTCCTCCTCTTTGCCATCTTCATAACAGGCTGGGGAGTCT
>CAZDUP010000384.1:0-1614 GCA_964508625.1 uncultured Thermodesulfobacteriota bacterium | reverse complement strand
GCGCTCTACGAGGACGCGGTTAAAAAGAGCCCGGACAAGGAAAGGGTAAGGTACAATCTCGCATGGGAATATCACATGGCAGGCGAGATGGACAAGGCAATTGCCCAGTATTACGAGACCCTCAAGATTGCGCCTGGCAAGCAGAAGGCCCACTTCAACCTCGGGGCCATATTCATGGCCAGGGGGGATAACGAAAGGGCTAAAATGCACTTCCTTGAGGCAGGGAGGCTCGAACCAAAGGACCCCTACGTATACAATAATCTCGCGACCATCTATCACAGTGAAAAGGACCTGGGCAGGGCCATAGAGATGTACAGGCTGGCTGTACAGGCAAACCCGCGCTACGAGGACGCGAGCTATAACCTCGCGCTCGCCCTCATGGAGAGGGGTGAAGCCAATGAGGCGGAACGCCATCTTCTGAATGTCATATCGATGAACCCGTTGAGCGCGGACGCGATGATAAACCTCGGAAGGCTCTACGCCAAGAGGGGGGATAAAGCCCTGGCAGGGCAGGCCTTCCGCATGGCTGTAAAGGCAAGGCCTGAGCTTATGGATTTAATGTCAGCAGAGATAAGAAGGCTGGAGCAGGAATAGGATGAGCGGGCGCATGAAAGGTTTTTCCCTCATAATACCGGTCCACAATGAGGCCAGGGTCCTCTACGAGAACGCGTTGGCGCTCTCGGCCTATCTTTCGACGCTCGACGGCATTGACTCAGAGGTGCTCCTTTCCTGCAACGGGTGCACTGACAGCTCGGAAGAGATAGCGGCGAGGCTCGCGAAAGAGGACAAAAAGATAAGGCACCTCTCGTTGAAGGCCCGCGGCCTCGGCGCAGCGATAAAAGAGGCTTCGGGACACGCCAGGCACGATATGCTCATGTTCTACGCCATCGACCTGCCATTCGGCCTCTCTGTAATAGGCGAATCGATAAGGGCGTCTGTCGAGAACAACGGGGCCGTGGTTGTCGGGTCAAAGGGGCACAGGGACTCGGTTGTCGAACGCGGCATTGCCAGGCAACTCTTCTCAGGCACCATATCGTTCCTCAATAACCTCTTCTTCGGCCTCGGCGTGAAGGACACGCAGGGCTCGATACTCTTCTACGGCGATGTCATGAAAAGGTACGGGCAGTACATGGACAGCCCTGGCGCGTTCTTCCAGGCGCAGATACTCATCTATAGCAAGCTCTGCGGCAGGCCCCTCATGGAGATACCTGTGAAGCTCGAGGAGGAGCCGCGAAAAACCAGGTTCCGCCTGGTGAACGACGGCTATAACTACCTGAAGGCCATAGTGCGCGAAAAGAGAAAGTTGAGGGGGATAGGGCGATGAGAGGGTGGAGGCTCCTTGTCCCGGCAATCCTCATTCTCGCGGTCTTTGCCGTGTACTGGAATACGCTCGGCTTCGGCTTTGTCTTCGACGACCACGATCAGATAGTCAAGAACCCGTGGGTCTCTGACCTTGGCGCGAGCGTGCAGGCCTTCTACAGTCATTCATTCGGCTGGGGAGAGTCCTTTGTGCCGATATCCTACCGTCCGATGGTCTATTTCACCTATGCGGTCGAGCGCGCCTTCCTGGGAATAGACCCACTTGGCTGGCATATCGTGAACCTCGCCGTACAC
>CAZDUP010000383.1:0-1627 GCA_964508625.1 uncultured Thermodesulfobacteriota bacterium | reverse complement strand
CGTACTCTTTGCCGTACGCCGCAGTGACGAGCGACGAAGACAACAAAGCAGATGGACTTTTTCAGCAGCCTGCTATGCCTTTTTTTGTTCTTTCAGGAACCTCTGCACCTCTGCGACCCCCGGTATCCCTGCCCTGCCGCCGAGCTTTCTGCACTTTATCGCAGCGGCTGCGGAGGCGAACTCGACCGTCCTCTTCAGCTCCCAACCCTGCAAAAGCCCGTAGGCATATGCACCGTGAAAGACATCTCCTGCCCCGGTGGTATCGATTGCCCTTACCTTGAAGGCCTTCTGCAAAAAGACCTTTCCCTCGTGATATGTGAAACTCCCCTTGTCGCCGAAGGTTGCAGTCACTGCCCTGGTCCTGCCAACCGCGAGCTTCTTGAAGGCGTCCTTTATGCTGAGCTTGAGGTCAGAGACGAACTGCCCTGCGCAGACCACGTAGTCGCACAATGACGCGAGCTTGAGCATGCCGGGGCGCATCCTTCCCGCGTCGAGCATGACAGGGACCCCCCTCTTCGCCGCTATCTCAGCCGCCCTGTATGAAGCCTCCATCATCAGTCCGTCGAGCATGAGAAAAGCTGCACCCTTGAAGTATGATGCTTCGACGTCGCGGGCCGAAAGCGGCGGCACTGTGGGCCTCTGCCAGCAGATGGTCCGGGAGCCTGTCTTCCTGTTGACCATGATGCAGGCCTGCTGTGAAGCGCCGCCCGGCCTCTCGAGGAGGCGCCTCGTGTCCACGCCCTCTTTTTTAAGCCCCTGCCTTATCTCCCTGCCCGCGAGGTCGTCCGATACCCTGCCGAGCATCGCTGTCTTTCTGCCAAGCCTTGAGAGCGTCACGAGCGCCGTGGCAACCGGACCGCCGCCCTGGACAGTGAAGTCCAGGACCTCCTCCTTGGTATCTTCCGCTGGGAAGTCGTCGACGAGCGCGACATAGTCGAGGGAGCATTGGCCGAGCCCCAGGACCTTCATCTCTCTCCCATTGCCTGAACGGCTATGCGGCGCTTTCTAGGCCTGTTGTCGAAGTCGATGAGAACTATCTGCTGCCATGTGCCGAGCGTGAGGCTGCCCGCTGTGAAAGGGACCGTGATGCCTGGCTTCAGGAGGGCAGCTCTCACATGGGCAAAGCCGTTGCCGTCCCCCCACTGGCTGTCGTGGCGGTATGGGATGTTCACGGGCGCGAGCCGCTCTATTGCGTCCTTCAGGTCCTGTATCACGCCGCTCTCGAACTCAATGGTCGTAACCGATGCGGTCGAGCCAACGACGAATACGGAGATAAGCCCCTCTATGAGCCCTGAATCTCGAAGGGCCGCCTCTACCCTGGGCGTGATGTCTATGATGTCGCAAAAACCGCGTGTAGGCACGTCTATGTAGGCGGAGTAGGTCATGAGGTGAAAGATAACACCTGAAGGGACGGCTGTCAAACCGGCTGTGTATGGCTAAAATAGCTTTTTACTGTCGAGCAGCAGCGTAACGGGGCCGTCGTTAATCGATTCCACTTCCATGTGCGCCTGGAACTCGCCAGTGGCTGTCTCTATTATTTCACCAAGCTTCCTTACAAGCTCGAGGTAAAGCTCCCGTGCCCTTTGCGGCGCCTCTGCCTTATCAAACGAAGGCCTCCTGCCTTTTC
>CAZDUP010000382.1:0-1644 GCA_964508625.1 uncultured Thermodesulfobacteriota bacterium | reverse complement strand
CGAGGAGCGAGGAGCGAGTCGTACTCTTCATGTACGTCGCAGCGACGAGCGACGATGACAACGCAGCAGATGGACTTTTTCAGAAGCCGTTAAGAGGAGAACAGAACAATGCCTCGTAAGGGGAATGTCCCGAAAAGGGACGTGCTGCCGGACCCCAAGTTCGGCGACAAGGTAATCGCAAAGCTTATAAACAAGCTCACCGAGGACGGCAAGAAGAGCAAGGCCGAGGGCATCATCTACGGCGCCTTCGACGTCATCGAGGAGAAGACCAAGACCGAGCCGTTGAAGGTCTTCAAGAAGGCTATCGAGAACGTGAAGCCCATGCTGGAGGTAAAGTCCAGGAGGGTGGGCGGCGCAACCTACCAGGTGCCGGTCGAGGTAAGGCCCGAGAGGAAGCTCTCGCTCGCGCTCAGGTGGCTCGTCAACTATTCGAGGGCGCGCGGCGAGAAGTCGATGACCGAGAAGCTCGCAGCCGAGCTCATAGACGCATCGAACAACAAGGGCGGTTCCGTAAAGAAGAGGGAGGACGTGCACAAGATGGCCGAGGCCAACAAGGCCTTTGCCCACTACCGCTGGTAGTACGCTGTGGAGTCCGGGGATCTTTATCCCCGCTGCAAGAAGTTAAAACCTTCTGACCCCTTTAACCCATAAACCAAAAAAAGCTGGAGACCTCCGGGCCGCATCCGGCCCGGCATTTGGCGAACGGCGAGTTCTATCGAGGAGTTATCGCTTTGGCAAGGCAAGTATCATTAGACAAGCAGCGCAACATCGGGATCATGGCCCATATAGACGCGGGCAAGACCACGACCACCGAGAGGATCCTCTATTATACGGGCGTCACCTATAAGATAGGAGAGGTCCACGAGGGCACCGCGGTAATGGACTGGATGGAGCAGGAGAAGGAGAGGGGCATAACCATCACCTCGGCCGCCACCACCTGTTCGTGGAAGGATACCCGTATCAATATAATAGACACCCCCGGCCACGTGGACTTCACCATCGAGGTCGAAAGGTCGCTTCGCGTCCTTGACGGCGCCGTGGCGGTCTTCTGCTCGGTCGGCGGCGTCGAGCCCCAGAGCGAGACCGTCTGGAGGCAGGCAAACAAGTACAAGGTCCCCAGGATAGCGTTCATAAACAAGATGGACCGCGTTGGCGCGGACTTTTTCAGGGTCGTCGGCATGATATCCGACAGGCTCAAGGCCCGCCCGGTCGTCATGCAGCTCCCCGTGGGCAAGGAAGAGACCTTCAAGGGTGTCGTCGACCTTGTCCTGAATAAGGCCCTCATATGGGATGAGGAGACCCTCGGCGCCAAGTTCAGGGTCGCCGATATCCCGGCTGACATGGCCGACCAGGTGGCCGAGTACAGGGAAAAGCTCATCGAGGCCGCCGCTGATTTTGACGAGTCCCTGATGGAAAAGTACCTCAACGGAGAGGAAGTGAAGCCCGAGGAGATAACCGCCGCCATAAGGAAGGGCACCGTGGCCATGGAGATAACCCCGGTCATCTGCGGCTCATCCTTCAAGAACAAGGGCGTGCAGCTCCTTCTCGATTCAGTCGTAGAGTACCTCCCTTCACCTGTAGACATCCCGGCCGTAAAGGGCATAAACCCCGAAACAGACGCAGAGGACACGAGGCCCACGGAAG
>CAZDUP010000381.1:1460-1680 GCA_964508625.1 uncultured Thermodesulfobacteriota bacterium | reverse complement strand
GGAGCATTTGCCAAAGGACCTGTAGGCAAAGGCCGTTGTAGAGCGCGTGCTCGGCACCGAAGAGCCGTTGAAGTCGCTCGAGCGGGAGATGATACTTAAGTCCCTGCACGAGGCCAGCTGGAAGTACAGCGATACCGCGCGCATGCTCAAAATGAGCAGGACCACGCTCTGGCGCCGCATGAAGGAGCTTGGCATAGAAAAGCCCAGGTAGTTTTTTTAT
>CAZDUP010000381.1:0-1450 GCA_964508625.1 uncultured Thermodesulfobacteriota bacterium | reverse complement strand
CATTGCGGAACAATCATGGGAGCGGCGCTGTTTGAAGACCAATACGCTCGATTTCGAGATAATAGCCCACATACTTACCTTCCTTGCCGTCCTTATTACGCTGGCCTTTATGGGCGTGCTGCCGGGGGTGTCATGAAAGATCTTATCATCGCGGCCCTGCAGCTGGCGGCCGTCTTCCTGGCGCTTCTCTTTGCCGTTTTCCACTGAGCCTCGCGCGGCCCGGCTTGACATATCACCCCTCAGGCGGAAGACTAAGATAGATACGGGGGTGGATATGAAGATAGCTGTCTTCGAGGTGGAGGAATGGGAGAGGTCTGCATTTGAAAGGGTCGATTCAGGCCATGAGATACGCTTCCTCGCCGAGCCGCTGACGGCAGAGAACGCCGGACCATACGCAGACGTAGACGTCATATCGACCTTCATCTATTCGGACCTCGACAGGGCTGCCCTCAGCCGGTTCAGGAACCTTAAGCTCATTGCAACCCGCTCGACGGGTTTTGACCACATCGACACCGCCTATTGCAGGGAGCGCGGCATCGTAGTTGCCAACGTGCCGACTTACGGAGACAACACGGTGGCCGAGCACGTCTTCGGGCTACTGCTTACCATCAGCCACAACATGGTAGAGGCGGTCGAGCGCACGCGCAGGGGAGACTTTTCTCTTCAGGGGCTTCGCGGCTTCGACCTGCGGGGCAAGACCCTCGGCGTGCTCGGCACAGGCGCAATCGGGAGATACGTCATAGACATAGCGAAGGGCTTCCACATGGAGGTGCTTGCCTATGACCGTTTCCCCAAAGAGGAGTTCGCCCAAAGGCACGGCTTCAGGTACGTCTCGCTCGAAGAGGCCTTGAGGAAATCCGATGTGATAACGCTGCACATACCGGCCACGGCGGAGACCTATAATTTCCTCTCCGAGCGCGAGTTCGATATGATGAAGGACGGTGTCGTCATAATAAACACGGCAAGGGGCACTCTCATAGACGTGCATGCCCTGCTGCGGGCGATAACCGAAGGCAAGGTGGCTGCCGTAGGCCTCGACGTGCTCCCTGAGGAGCCGACTATAAGGGAAGAGGCTGAGCTCCTTCGCTCGATAGTAAAGAAGAAGTCCCTTGACGTGCTCCTGGCAGACCACATACTCCTTCGCCTCAGGAACGTGATCATAACCCCTCACAGCGCCTTCAATACAAGAGAGGCGGTCCAGAGGATACTCGATACCACGGTAGATAACATCGCGGCATTCGCCAATGGCGAGCGGAAAAACATGGTCGCATAGACGCTCTTCAAGCTCCGGACCAGGGTGGGCGGTTTGTCTTTCTGCGCCCTTGCAGGACCGGTTTTCCGGCTGTTTACTCCCGGAATTTTGGGTTGACAGGCCGGAATTTTTTTGAGACAATCGGTGGATTCTGCGGCAGGCCATCCGGCGCAGAATATTGCCATATTCACTTAAAAG
>CAZDUP010000380.1:0-1706 GCA_964508625.1 uncultured Thermodesulfobacteriota bacterium | reverse complement strand
ATGCCGGTGATACCATAATCGCGTGCCCAGGTGCAGAGCATCTCGCCCGAGCCGCTGCCTAGGTCGAGCACACGGGTCCCCGGTTCCAGGCTCAACGCCTCGCCGAGAGTGGCGAGCTTTTCGGCTGTGAACGGGTTATGAATGCGATGAGCACTTTCGGAGATGTTGAAGATCCGTGGAATGTCCATTACAGAAAACTCCTGTTGTATTGATAGTTTCAGGTTTGCGACTTGCTGCATCTGAATCAGGGTCTATTTGGGCGGCCAATAGTTGCTTGCGAATGTAAGGGTACGTAATGCGGAAAATCCCGACACAAAGCGCCGCAAACGGCGCTTTGAAGCGGGTGTCTCAAGGCCCCTGATGATATCTTTATCGGCCCACTTCGTCAACCAGTTCTTCCGTATACCCATAAAAAAGCCAGGCATCTCTGCCTGGCTTTTCTTGTTAAAGGGAATGTCAGATAGTCGGGTTTGGCTCCGGGTAGAAGCCTTCGAAATAATGCGGCCTCTGCTCCTCGAATGAGAGCAGGAGCTCAAAGGCTATGTGCCTGGTGCTTGCAAGCTCCATTGCCGCAAGCTGCGTCGTCTCCTTGGCGAGCCCTGCCTTGTCGTCGAACCAGCCTATCGGGTTCTCCTTCAGGAGCTTGTTGAACTCCTCGTTCAGTACCGGCCTTGCCGAGGTAGGCGGGGTCGTGTTGGAGACCGTGTAGACGATGTCCTTTCTCGTGATGCGCATTTTCTGCTCGTCATCCACAATGACCTGCTTGTTCCACCACTGCTCGAAGCCCACCTTCTTCATCTGGACTCCGGGGTTCCGGCCGAGCCTGGGCACGTACCGGTTCTTGTCCTTGTTCATGGGCGCGAAGAGCGCGAGCCCGCTCATGGGGAGCGCGAGCTGCTCGTCATAATCAGGGCAGTTGTCGTAGAATTCTATCTCAATGCCGAGCTTTTTGAGCAATGACCCCGTGCCGTCCGGGTCGTCCACTATGGCCCTTATGGCAACGGCCATCCTCTGCACCTCTCCTTCGAAGCCCATGTCAAAGGCCTGCGTGGACTTTGCGATGAAGTGCAGAAGGTCCTTCAGATACTTGTCAAGCTGCTGCTGTGTTTTCTGGTCTTTGTTTTCCATAATCCCGATATTCTATATCATCATGGCCTTGAATACAAATATTTTTGCGGCCCTCGGGCGGATTATGTTACTAATATGCCCCTGGAGGGAAGAATGGAAAAGCCGCACCTCGTAATCAGGATAAGGCTCCTTGCCGGCAACGCAAAGGCCCCGCACAAGTCGCACTCCGGAGATGCCGGATGGGACCTCTTTGCTTCTGAACCGGCTGAGGTCAACCCCGGCGAGACAAAGGTCGTAAAGACAGGCATTGCCCTCGAGATACCCCACGGCTGGTACGGCCAGATTAAATCCAGAAGCGGACTCGGCGCAAAAGGCCTCATCGTCACCGCAGGAGTCGTTGACTGCACCTACCGCGGAGAGGTCGGCGTCGTAGTGATTAACGGCAACAAGCCCGGCGGCCACGCCTTCACCTTCCATCCCGGAGATAAGATCGCACAGATGATCTTCCTCCCTGTCCCTGACGTCACCATCGAAATGACCGAAAATCTCAATGACAGCGCCCGCGGTTCCCACGGCTTCGGCAGCACAGGGCGGTGATTCGTGGGGGGGAACTAATGTGTTAAGTTTTAAACCCACAC
>CAZDUP010000379.1:0-1715 GCA_964508625.1 uncultured Thermodesulfobacteriota bacterium | reverse complement strand
CCGGATGCGAAGGTCGTCCTCTTTACGGGTTTTTTCGGGGACGCTGAAGACGTTATACTCCAGGGCATCAGGGAAGGCATGATAGACGAATTCATACGAAAGCCGTACTTTGCCGACGAGATAGTCCGCTCTGCGAGGAAGTACGCTTAGCTGATATAATATTGTTCAATCTCAAGGGGGCATTCGCAGGAAAGCCCCCTTTTTCATTTCATCGGCCCATCTTATCCTTTCGGCGCGCTCCCTGTTGTGTTATACTCTGACGCCTTGAATAAAGGCCCTCAAAGAGGGCCTTTATTTTTTACCTTCATCCACTAATTCAGGACAGCAAAGATGAGAAGGGCTGTAATACACCTTGACCTCGACGCGTTCTTCGCGTCAGTAGAAATAAAGCGGCGTCCCGGCCTCAAGGGCTCTCCGGTCGTTGTCGGCGGCTCAGGCGACCCGGCGAAAAGGGGGGTCGTCTCCGCCGCCTCCTATGAGGCGAGGAAGTTCGGAATCAGGGCAGGCATGCCCTTGCGCCAGGCGCTCAAGAGATGCCCGGAGGCAGTCTTCCTGCCGGTCGATTTTCAGGCATACGAGGACGAATCAGAGAGGTTCATGGCGATACTGCGCGACTACAGCCCGCTTGTTGAGTCCTTTGGGCTTGACGAGGCATTCATAGAGATGGCGCACGAGCCAAGTCAGGACCCGTTCCCTGCAGCCAAAGCCGTCGCACGAGAGTTGAAGGGGCGCATAAAAAAGGAGCTCGGCCTCTCCGTATCGGTCGGCGTTGCGCCCAATAAGCTCCTTGCAAAGATGTCAGCCGAAGAAGGAAAGCCAGACGGCTTTGTGGTGCTCCCCCCTGATGAGGTCGAGAAGTTCCTGCGCGACATGCCAGTGAGAAAACTATGGGGCGTTGGCGCAAAGACAGAGGCGAGGCTCAAGGAGCTCGGCATAAGGACGGCAGGGGAGCTTGCCAGGGCGCCGGTGCAGCACATCGAGAGGAACTTCGGGCCGAATATCGGAAGGAGCCTGCACGAACACGCCAGAGGCATTGACGAGAGCCCTGTCGTGCCCTTCTACGAGCCCCAGTCCATAAGCAGGGAGGTCACCTTTGAGGAGGACACCTCTGACTTCCATATCATAAGGGAAACTTTGTACGCCCTTACCGAGGATGTTGCGCACAGGCTCAAGGCGGGCCGTCACAAGGCAGGCACAGTTACCATAAAGGTGCGCTTCAACAACTTCAGGACCATAACGCTGGCGGCGACTCTCGAAGAGCCGTCGGATTCTCTCAACGACGTCTGGGCAGCCGCGTTGAATCTCATCGAGGCAGTGGACATGGAGAGGCCGGTGAGGCTTGTGGGGGTCAAGGTTTCAAGCCTCGAATAAAAAAAGAGGCCGCCCGAAGGCGGCCTCTTGATGTAAGCTCAGTTCGCTGTCTTATCCAGGGCCTCTCCTGGCCAGAGCCTCTTTTCCAATTCCTTCAGCAACGGCTTCAATGTCTCTGGCCTGGTGGCCGATATAGCAACTGCCCCGGCCCTCCTCGCAAGGTTCTCGGCTACAACAGGGTCCATGAGGTCTGTCTTGTTATAGACCAGGAGCCTCGGTATCTTATCAAGGCCTATCTCGTCGAGCACGTCCTCTACCGTCTTTATCCTGCTCTCGTACGCCGGGTTGCTCAGATCCACCACATGCATGAGGAGGTCAGCATCCTCCATCTCCTCAAGCGTAGC
>CAZDUP010000378.1:0-1719 GCA_964508625.1 uncultured Thermodesulfobacteriota bacterium | reverse complement strand
CCGTTCACCCCTTCGCCGCCTGAAGTACCGTCAGCCCCGTGGGAGATTATCTCGTACTCCTCACGCTCTCCGGGCGACCTGTAGACGAACTCGCGTCCCCACGGGTCTTTTGGTATCTCCTTGCTGAGATAGGGCCCCTGCCACTCTTCCACGCTGCCGTCTCTCAACGCAGCGAGCCCTTCGGATGTAGTCGGGTACCTGCCTACGTCCAGGCGGAACTGGTCGAGGGCCGCGCCAAAGAGCTCTATCTGAGCCTGCGCCGCCCTCATGCGGGACTGCTCGACCTTGCCGAAGAACTTCGGCATTACCAGCGCCGCGAGAAGGCCTATTATGAAGACCACCACGATGAGCTCAATGAGAGTGAAGGCTCGCGTGCCGCGGCACAGCCCCTTTCTGTCTTCCATTCAGATGCTCCTTACATCGGTATATCATTGAGGCTCGTTATTGCGAGGAGTATGGCTATGACGATAAAGCCGACGATGAGCGCCATTGCCAGGATTATCGCCGGCTCAAGGGCCGAGAGCGCCCGCTTTAAAGAGGTCTTTATCTCCCTGTCGCAGTCTACGGCGAGCTTGAGGAGCATCTCATCTAGTCTGCCTGTCTCCTCGCCCACGGCGAGCATGTGCGAGGCGAGCTTCGGAAAGGCCCTTGACGCGGCAAAGGGCGCGGCCACCCCCCTGCCCTTTCTCACGCCGTCGAGCGCTGGCGCGATCTCTTTCTCAAAAGCGAGATTTCCGGAAGCCTTTGCCGAGAGCTCGAGGGCCTCCATTATCGGAAGGCCTGACTGGAGAAGAGTGCCCAGCGTCCTGGAAAAGCGCGCCACGCAGGACCTTCTCAGCATGGCCCCGATGAGCGGGAGCTTGAGTTTCAGGGCGTCAAGCCTCATCCTGCCTCTGTCCGTAGACGAGATTCTCCTTAAGGCAAGCCACAGGATGAGGATGGAGACCGGCAGCAGCCAGAAATAGAGAGAGATGATGACGCTCGCATCGAGGACAATGGCAGCTGGCAGCGGCACCGCCCCTCCCAGGTCCTTAAAGAGAACAGCGAACCTCGGCACGACGAAAAGGAGCATAAAGACCACCGCTGCCCCGCCCACTGCCGCAAGGAGGAGCGGATATATGAGCGCGGATTTTATCTCGTCTTTGACGCGCTCCGTCTCCTCGAGATAGGCGTTCATCCTGTTGAGCGCCGCAGCAAGCACGCCTCCGGCCTCTCCTGCCCTGATGGTATTTACGAAGATCGGGGAAAATGCCTCGTGGCGCGCCATACAGTCTGCAAGAGGCCTGCCTCCCTGAATGCCCCTGAGAAGGCCGGTTATCATCTCCTTCATCTGGCCGCTCTCCTCGATCTCGGCCAAAAGCCTCAGGGAGCGCTCCAGCGGTATGCCAGTCTCGAGCATGCTCGATAACTGGTGGGTGAAGGCCGCCACCCTGACCCCTGTGACCGTCTTCCTTGAGAAGAGGCCTGTTAGGCCGGGCTTTGGCGCATTGACTGCGGCAGCGTGTCCGACGTTCACCGGGCAATACCCCATTGAGCGCAGGCGCGTGAGAAGCCCCTGCTCATCCCCTGCCTTGAGCGTTCCCCTTATCTCTTTTCCCGACGGGTCCACGGCCTGGTAACTGAATAGTTCAATCTTCTCGAAGTGTCACCCTTCGACGGCCGTAGACAGAGTGGACCTTCTCCTGGCTGCTGGAGCAGCCCGACCATTAAATTGTCATC
>CAZDUP010000377.1:0-1727 GCA_964508625.1 uncultured Thermodesulfobacteriota bacterium | reverse complement strand
TCGATCAAGTGGGCGGGTGATGCGGCAATAAAGGACTTCATCTACTACGTATACGAGACAAGGGTCAAGGGCAGGTCCGCCGAAGAGGTCAGGACCTATCTGGCGAGGGAGGTCCTGAAGGAGGGCTTCAACTTCAGGAGCTCAAGGATAAGCGTAAAGCTAAAGGACGAGGCCGCCGAAGTAATAAAGGCATTCAATAACCAGAAGATACTGAAGATACTCCTTCGCAACCAGTCCTTTGCCGCGAGGTTCAAGAAGGGCTCGGTGAAGGGCGCTGGAGATGAGGGCGAGGTCCATCTGCCTCAGACCGTAGGCTGCTTCGATTCCGAGCGGCTCGAGGCAGGCGAGGCCGGAGGGCCTATCCTTGTGGCGCACGGCTTCCAGAACGGCAGGTACGATTCTGGCAACGAGGTCGTCTGGATGGTCTCGGTGAAGGACTCCGCATCTCCCGTGAACATCGGAGACGTCGAGAACTTCCTCAGGCGCTCCCAGATACTCAAGGAGAACTTCAGGGCAGCCAGGCTCTCCAGGTGGATGATAGGACGCGAGGGCTTCACTGCCGAGGCCGCCAGACGCGTGGATACAGAGGGCGTCTACTCGTCCGACTCTGTCCAGCTCCGCATAATAAAGGAGAACCTCGCGGAAGGTACCTCTTCGCGCAAGGCCCCTGACAGGATAGTTCCGGTGAGGGAGTTCGAGGTCGTGCTGCCGTCGGCCTCAAAGGCCGAGCTCGTTGCAGCCAGGGCAGTCGAGGAGATAGGCACGGAGATGGGCTTTGACGATGCTGCAATCGGCCAGATAAAGGCGGCCCTCGTCGAAGCCTGCATAAACGCATTCGAGCACAGCAGGCTCAAATCCGCGAAGGTCTTCTTGAAATTCGTTGCCTCGGTCGACAGGCTGACAATATACGTCCAGAACAGCGGCGTTGATTTCGACAGCCCTGCCGAGACCCAGGAAACCTCGCCAGCGGACGCCCTGCCGAGAAAGAGGGGCTGGGGCTTCGAGCTCATGAAGGGCCTCATGGATGAGGTCAGGGTCGAGCGGATAAGGGGCGGGGCAAAAATAGTCCTCGTCAAGTACCTTGTGAGAAAAGGAGACGGCAGGAATGGTCAAGAGGTATAAGAATTTCAAGGAGGTCGGGGACACGGTCGTCCTTTACCCCGACAATTACATAAACGACATCGAGGGAGAGAAGCTCGAAGAGCTCTGCACCAGCTACCTCGAGCGCGGCTTCAAGAAGGTGGTCATAGATTTCTCCGAGACAGACCTCATAAACTCCATAGGCGTCTCGGTGCTCATCGGAATGATAGAGAAGGTCAGGCACATGGACGGCAATATACTCTTCTCCGGCCTGAAGCAGGTCAACTACGACGTCTTCAGCATAGTTGGGCTTACCAAGCACATAATGATCTACGAGACCGAAGAGGACGCGATAGGCGGCAACGCGAAGGCAGGAAGGGCCGTGACAACGGCCTGATGCAGTTAGTTCTTTTGATGCGAATTTCTGGAGGAAGCGATGACTGAAGCAGAACTGAGCCTGGAAAAGCTCCTTTTCAACCTGAGCACGCTCGCTGAGCTCGGAGAAGAGATAACCTCGCCCAAGGACTTCACGAGGGTAGTGAAGTCCGCGCTCTACATGGTCATGGGCTCCTTCTCGTGCTCCAAAGGAGCGATATTCCAGTACGACCATGAGAAAGGCTCCTTTGACCCCATAGCCTCAAAGGGCC
>CAZDUP010000376.1:0-1727 GCA_964508625.1 uncultured Thermodesulfobacteriota bacterium | reverse complement strand
TCCATCTTCTTCAACGACGGCTGGTCCTTCTTTATGCCGAGGTCGTCCCTGTAGAGGGTCGCGTCAACAGCGCCTGCGGGGAGCTGGACGCCCTCTATCTCTTCGATCTTCTTCTGGAGACGGAGCGCGAGATGATAACCGCGCGTGGGGATGCCAAGTATGACGAGCTTCTCGGAGCCCTTGTTGCGCTCAAGTATCTCATGGGCTATCCTTGCGAGCGCGCGGTCAATGGCCTTGTCGTCCAATACGACTCTTTTCATCGCCTGGCCCCGGGCAAAAAAATACCCCCGGTCCTGTCTGGACGCGGAGGATGTAAGGTTGTCGTTGGGTGCAGTGCCACTTATGTCCCCGTTTTTAATCTCTCAGGATTAAATTAAAAGGGTTTTTTTGAAGCCTTTGCCCCGGTATAAGGGCGTTATCTTCTTCGCGAGGCGCGCCCTTCTTTAAGGGGCCTTTCCACCTCTATGTCATAGAACAGCTCTTTTTCGTACTGGCCGAAAAAGTCAAGGACAACGCTGTAGTTGACCGCTATCCTTATCTCCTCCCGGCCCCTCTGGATGAGGATGTTCTCCTCGTCGATGGGTATGGACCAGGCAGCCGCCTTTTTCAGTATCCTTCCGGCCAGCTGCTCGTCGGTGTACATGTGCGCCACCTTCGACTCTTCACCGACGTCGGTCTTCAACATGAGAAAACCGAAGTACGGCGGCGCGAACATGTAGGCGCCGTAACCCGCTGCCGCAAGGAACAGAATCCAGAATAAAGCCTTGAGCGTGATGAATCCGGCCTTATTTCCAGGTCTCGTGTCCACTGTCGTTAAGGTATACAACTAATAGCGCCCGCGAGTCAATATTTATTTTGGCCTATTCGCTCGCTACAGGGGCCTTGAGGGGCCCGGCAAAGGAAAATTCGGCCTTCTTCTCGCCCCGGCCAACGCAGACGTACTCGAATCCCATCTTCTTCATTGCGCCGGGGTCGTATATGTTGCGCAGATCGATTATTTTGGGGCTCTTGAGCGTTTTCTTGACCCGGCCGAGGTCGAGCTTCCTGAACTGGTTCCATTCGGTCAATATGACCAGCGCGTCGCTCCCGTCAGCGACCTCGTAAGCGTCGTTGCAGAAGGTGACGGTCTCGGGCAGGACCTTCCTCGCATTGTCCATCGATGCAGGGTCATAGACCCTTATCCTGGCGCCTGCCTCGAGGAGCCTCTCGGCGATGTCCATTGCAGGCGATTCCCTGATGTCGTCCGTATTGGGCTTGAAGGCAAGTCCAAGGAGGCCTATCTCCTTGCCCTTGAGCTCGCCTGTAAGGCCCTTTATCTTCTCTATCATCCGGTCCCGCTGCTCCTCGTTCACCTCTACCACTGCCTCGACTATCTTGAAGACGTAGCCGTTGGAGCGCGCTATCCGGGTAATCGCCATCGTGTCCTTTGGGAAGCATGACCCGCCGTAGCCGGGGCCTGCGTGCAGGAACTTCGACCCTATCCTGTTGTCGAGGCCCATGCCCTTGGCTACCATGTGCACGTCAGCGCCTACCTTCTCGCAGATGGTGGCGACCTCGTTGATGAAGGATATCTTTGTCGCGAGAAATGCGTTCGAGGCGTACTTTATAAGCTCTGAAGTCTCTATGTCGGTAAGGACAAAAGGCGTTTCAATGAGGTAAAGTGGCGAATAGAGGTCCTTCATTATGGCTATGGCCTGCTCGCTCCTGGCGCCGAGCACGACCCTGTT
>CAZDUP010000375.1:107-1735 GCA_964508625.1 uncultured Thermodesulfobacteriota bacterium | reverse complement strand
CGGAAGGCCCTTAGCGGCAAGGCCATCTTCATCGTCAACGACAGGGTCGACATAGCCATGCTCTCCGGCGCCGAAGGGGTCCACCTGGGACAGGATGACCTCCCTTTGAAAGAGGCGAGAAGGCTCCTGCCCTCTTCCATCATAGGCGTTTCGACCCACAGCCTCGACGAGGCGAAACGGGCAGAGGCCGAAGGCGCAGACTACATCTCCTTCGGCCCCATATACCCGACAACCACAAAAAAAGACGCTGACTTTCCAAAGGGCTTGAAGAGGCTCTCCGAGACAGCCTCGAAGGTAGACCTGCCGGTCGTTGCCATAGGCGGCATCACCCTTGAGAACGCCAGAGCGGTAATCGACGCCGGAGCGTCGTCGATAGCCGTCATCTCAGGCATCCTCCTTGCCCCGGACATAAGGGAAAGGGTCTCTGCCCTTGCAGCCCTTACCTCAAAGATGCATTAAAGCGAATACCCGCTCTCGCTGTGCTGCGTTATATCCAGCCCACGGAGCTCGTCCTCGTCGCAGACGCGCAGGCCAATTGTCCAGTCTATTACCTTTAATATCCCGAACGTGACGGCAAAGGAATAGAGGCCGCTCGCGCCAACGGCTATAAGCTGTTTCAACAGAAGCTCGCCGCTGCCGAAGAAGAGTCCATCGCCGCCCGCCGCGTTAACTGCGGTCGTGGCGAAAAGGCCCGTTGCGATAGCGCCCCAGATGCCGCCCACGCCGTGTATCCCGAAGGCATCGAGCGAATCGTCATAGCCGAATAACGGCTTTATCCAGGATACGGCCAGATAGCAGACAACACCTGCTGCCAGGCCGAGGAGTATCGCGGAGACCGGGCCCACAAAGCCTGCCGCTGGCGTTATCGCGACAAGGCCTGCCACAATGCCTGAGGCGAGCCCGAGCATGGTCGGCTTGCCCCTGTGCACCCACTCGGCACCCATCCACGAGAGCGCTGCTGCGGCTGCCGCGGTGTTTGTCACGAGGAACGCGGTCGCGGCGAGCCCGTTTGCGCCGAGCGCGCTCCCTGCGTTGAAGCCGAACCAGCCGAACCACAGCAGGCCCGCGCCCAGTACTGTCAACGGCAGGTTGTGCGGCATCATGAGGTCTGTTTTAAGGCCCTTTCTCCTGCCCACTACTATGGCCGTGGCCAGCGCAGCCACCCCGGAGCTTATATGGACCACTGTGCCGCCCGCAAAGTCCATCGCGCCTAATCCCCTTAGCCAGCCGCCTACTCCCCAGACCCAGTGCGCAAGCGGGTCGTAGACGATCGTCGTCCAGAGGAGCGTGAAGATGATGAAGGCCGAGAACTTCATCCTCTCTGCGAATGCGCCTGTTATGAGCGCTGGCGTTATGACCGCGAACATCATCTGGAATATCATGAAGGCCTGGTGCGGTATGGTGGCGGCGTAGTCAACGTTGGGCTCCTGCCCCACGCCCGAAAGGCCAACCCACTCGAGGCTGCCTATGAGCCCCCAGTTGTCAGACCCGAATGTTAGGCTGTATTTTTAGAGCATCCACTGTATGCTTATGATGCAGAGCATGGTAAAGCTCTGCATGATGGTTCCAAGTACGTTTTTTCTCCTCACCATGCCAGCGTAGAAGAGCGCGAGGCCGGGCGCTGTCAT
>CAZDUP010000375.1:0-97 GCA_964508625.1 uncultured Thermodesulfobacteriota bacterium | reverse complement strand
GCACGAAGGCCGTTGAAATGAGCACCCACGCCGTATCCCCGGTATCAGCTACCGGCGCGCCGTCGGCAAGGGCGGTAAGAGGCATAAAGAGCAATAT
>CAZDUP010000374.1:0-1743 GCA_964508625.1 uncultured Thermodesulfobacteriota bacterium | reverse complement strand
TCCGCTGTCATTGCGAGGAGCGCAGCGACGAAGCAATCTCAAAGTGCTTGATTTATCAAAAGATGAGATTGCTTCGCTACGCTGGCAATGACGAGTCAATGAATTAATCAGAGGTTTCTTATATTTTAAATGGGAGTTATCAGTACGGTTATGCGCGAGGCAAGGGAAGAATTACTCAAGGTCGCGGAGAGACTTCAGAAGAGGCTTACGGACTTGAGCGACGACTTCTTCGGGAACCCGGAGCTCGGGCTCAAGGAGGAAAAGACCACTGCCAAGATGCAGGCCCTCTTGAAAGAAGCCGGTTTCAGCGTGGAGCCTGGCATCGCCGGTATGCCTACCGCCTTCAGGGCGACAATCGGCACCGGCTCGCCCAGGATAGCCCTCCTTGCCGAGATGGACGCGCTGCCTGAAATAGGCCACGGCTGCGGACACAATGTCGCTGGCACGGCCTCTGTCGGCGCAGGGGTTGCGCTAGCCGCTGTTCTCCCGAAATATCTGAAACCGGGCAGCGGCACGCTCATCGTGCTCGGCACGCCTGCCGAAGAGCTTGGCAAAGGCAAGATAGAGATGTGCAAGGCAGGCATATTCAATGATATCGACGCCGCCATGATGGTCCACGGCTCGTCCAAGAGAAAGGTCGTAAAGAACTTCCTCGGCCTCGTGCGGCTGAACTTCGTCTTCCACGGCAAGACGAGCCACGCTGCGGCCTATCCTGAGGAGGGCATAAACGCGCTCGACGCGCTCATCCTTTTCTTCAATTCCATAGCCCTCCTGAGGCAGCAGCTCCGTGGAGACGTCCGCATCCACGGCATCATTACTGATGGCGGAAAGGCAGCGAATATAATCCCTGACAGGGCAGCCGCGTGCTTCTATGTTAGGGCAAAGGACCTGACTGAGCTCTCATCCGTGAGGGAACGTGTCATAAGCTGCGCAAAAGGCGCTGCCCAATCGACTGGCTGCACAGTCGAGATAGCCGAGGTCGGCGACCTCAATGCGCCCATGAAGATAAATATGGCGTTTGCTGATGTCTACAGGCGCTCTTTAAAGCATCTCGGCCTCTCTGAAGAGTACGACGCGCCTGAGAAGAGCGCAGGCTCATCCGACATAGGCAACGTATCCCAGATAATACCCGCGATACATCCTCATGTGCCCTTGCGGCCGGGCATAAACATCCATACCAGGGAGTTCGCTCAGGCGACCTGCTCGCCAGACGGCCACAGGGCGCTCATGGAGGGCGTAAAGGCCCTTGGCCTCACCGCATTGGAGCTCTTCTTTGATGGTGGCGCGCTCGCTGCCGTAAAAAAAGACTTTGCTGAAAATAGCGGATAGCATTCCCCAGGTGCTTTCATGTGCGCGAAAGCACATGAAAGCCCTATATGCCCGTGCTATAGACCCTCTGTGGGCCAGCCCGCCCTTTCGATCTTCCAGATATACATCCCCATGCATTTGGAAAGGCAAGAAAAATTAAGCTCTTGAGGCAATTCCCTCAATGGACTTGGCCTGTGAAATGTGATATATGTTGGAAAGTACGTTCCCCCATTTGTCTTTAATGGGCAGCCGGAAAGAAACGGAGGCTTACATGAGCGGACGGAAAAAAGGCCTTTTTGCCAGGCCTGCCCTTCTTTTCATCGCAACCCTGCTTTTTGCTGTTCATCTATCCCCTGGCGCATCATCCGCAAATGAATCGCCGGCCATGACCGTCGAGACAACTGGCCAGGCTGCCATAATCGATTCCAACACGGT
>CAZDUP010000373.1:0-1747 GCA_964508625.1 uncultured Thermodesulfobacteriota bacterium | reverse complement strand
GAGCTACCCCAAGATGCTCGGCAACATGGAGGAGGTCAAGGCCAGGGGGGGACGGCTCATCGCCATTGTAAACGAGGGCGACAGCGAGGCCTCAGGCAAGGCCGACGACGTGGTGCGCGTGCCAGAGGCCTCGGTCTATCTTACTCCGCTCCTCATGTCCGTGCCGCTCCAGCTACTGGCCTACCACATAGCGGTCCTCAAGGGCACGGACGTGGACCAGCCGAGAAACCTTGCAAAAAGCGTCACAGTGGAGTAGAATTAACCACAGGTAAGCTCCCCGGACCTGTTCGGGAGCCTGCCTAGGGGTTACACCTTAGACCAGCCGGTCCTCACCGTCGCGTGCTCCTCATCCCGTCAGCACCTCATCATTCTTCCCGACGATTCCCCACAGAAACCTGACAACAGCATAACTTTTTGCGGCTCACAGAAGCGGAGCAATCATGCCGGAGAGCGTGACCAGGACAGTGATGATAGTAGAGGAGAGCCGAGCGCGCTCGATCGAGCTCTCGGAGCTCCTCTGCGCAAATGGCTATGACGTGCTACTTGCCTCTAATGGCTCTGAGGCCGTCGCGCTCTCCAGGCGCGTGCGGCCGTCGCTTGTCCTCAGCGGCGTCGAGATGCCTGTGATGGACGGCTTCACTATGTGCAGGGAGCTTAAATCAGACGGCGCGTTAGGCTCCATACCAGTGGTCCTCCTTACTACGCTCACGGCCCCGGAGGACATCGTCCAGGGCCTCGACTCCGGGGCTGACAGCTACATCACGAGGCCTTTCAGCCCTGAATTTCTGCTGGCCAAGGTGGCCTCCCTCCTTTCAGGTCCATGCCAGATAAAGAACAACCCTGAGGAAAGAAGGATAGAGATCGAGTATAACGGCAGGCATTTCATCATAAACGCCGGCAGGGCGCGGACCGTGGGCTTTCTCCTGTCCACCTATGAGAACGCGGTCATGCAGAACCAGGCTTTGAGCCGTGTGCAGCAGGAATTGGAGGAACTCAACGATCGGCTCGAGGACAAGGTCAGGGAGCGGACCTCGGCCCTATCGGCCGAGATAGCGGAGAAGAAGGCGGCTGAAAGGGCGCTGCGCGACAGCGAAGAGACCTTCAGGGCCGTAATCGAGGCTGCCAACGACGCGGTCATATGTCTCGGAATGCCGGATACCATCCAGGTCTGGAACAGGAAGGCCGAGGAGATGTTCGGTTATCCGGCAGCCGAGGCCATAGGCAGGGGGCTGCACTCCCTTGTCGTGCCGGATGAATACCGCGAAAGGGCCTTCTCAAGGCTCACTGAGTTTTTCAGGACAGGAGAGGGCGAGATGCTCGGCAGGACAGTCGAGGTAAAGGCCCTTCGCCGCGACGGCTCCGAATTCCCTGTAGAGGTCTCCATATCAGCCTTCAACGTAGGCGGGCAATGGAACTCCGTAGGCATCATAAGGGACATAACCGGGCGCAAGCTCCTCGAAGAGGACCTGAGGCAGAACCTCGAGGACGTCGAGCGGATGAACAGGCTCATGGTCGGCCGGGAACTGAAGATGGAGGAGCTCCGCTCCGAGATAAGAGATCTCAGGGCAAGAATCAAGGTGCTTGAGGACTCCTCGAAGTCATCGGACGAAAGGCTAAAGACCGGATAGAGATAAAGCCCTTAAGGCCACGCTCTTTTCGTTCAATGGACCTCACGCAGCAAGCTGCGCAAGGTATCTTCTGAATTCTTCCCCTCCCTTGACGGGAGGGGACTGAGGGGAGGGTGAAA
>CAZDUP010000372.1:0-1754 GCA_964508625.1 uncultured Thermodesulfobacteriota bacterium | reverse complement strand
TCGAGGACGTCGCCGGGCGCGGCGTATGGCACGAATACGACCTTGCCGTCTATCCTGCCTATGCCCTTGCCGCCGTAGGCAAGTGAGGTTGTCTCTACTCTTTTCGCCATAAAAAAACGACCCCGCGGAAAATCCGCAGGGGTGTTGTCCTTTACTTCCCCTCCCTTGACGGGAGGGGATTGAGGGGAGGGTGATTCTTTGCCCTTGTTAAGAATGTAGCTTCTTCAGCAGCCGTCAAACGTTCTGCCGAAGCATCCTCTTTATCTTGTCGATCGCCGAGAGCGCGTCACCACCGTACTCGTCTGCGCCTATCTTGCTTGAGAACTCCTGCGTGACTACAGCGCCGCCGACTATGGTGAGGGCCTTTATGCCCTTCTCCTTGAGCCTCTTTATGACCGTGTCCATCTCAAGCACGGTAGTCGTCATGAGCGCGGAGAGGCCAACTATGTCGACCTTGTTCTTCTCGGCTTCTTCGACTATCCTGTCAGCTGGCACGTTCTTGCCGAGGTCGATGACCTCGAAGCCGTGGTTCTCGAGGAGCGTGGCCACGATGTTCTTGCCTATGTCGTGTATGTCGCCCTCCACGGTCGCCAGGAGCACCTTTCCGAGGGACGGCCCCTTTCTGCCGTGCAGCTCCTTTTTAAGCCTCTCAAAGGCCTTCTTCATGGTCTCTGCCGAGAGCATGACCTGCGGCAGATAATACCTGTTCGAGGCAAATAGCCTGCCCACCTCTTCGAGCCCGGGCACGAGAGCTTCGTTGCTTATGCGTATGGGCTCCCAGCCCTCGCCAAGGGCCTCTTCGACGAGCCTGACGATATTCTCCTCGTCGCCTTCGATAACGGCCTTTTTGAGTTTGCCTGCGATTCCGGCTGGCGCTGCCTCAGTAACGACCGGAGCTGCTTTCGGAGCCTCGCTCTCTGTCAGCGCCTGGTGCCTCTTTATATATTTCTCAGCCCGCTGGTCCTTGTTCAGGAGCACGAGAGAGGCATGGAAGGCGTCCATCATCGCCTTGTTGTTCGGGTTGATTATCGCTGCGTCGAGCCCTGCCTCTATGGCCATCGTAAGGAAGTTCGCGTTGATGACCTCCCTGGCTGGCAATCCGAAAGATATGTTGCTCACGCCGAGAACGGTCGAGAGGCCGAGCCTTTCCTTTACGAGCCTTATGGCCTTCAACGTCTCTTTCGCGCTCTCAGGCGCCGCGCTCACGGTCATGGCGAGGCAATCAACGACAAGGTCCTCTTTCCTCAAGCCTGCCTTCAAGGCCCTCTCAAGCATCTTCTCCGCGACCTTGAGCCTGCCCTCAGCAGTATCAGGTATTCCGTTGTCGTCGAGCGTAAGGCCGAGGACCGCCGCGCCGTATTCAGCGGCAAGCGGCAGGATGGTAGATAGCTTCTTCTCTTCTCCGCTTATCGAATTGATGAGCGGCTTGCCGTCGCAGGCCTTAAGTCCCGCGAGCACCGCCTCAGGGTTCGACGAATCTATTACGATAGGCAGCTTCGAATTTCCGTTCACGGCAAAGACCGCCCTGGACATTGCAGCAACCTCGTCTATGCCCGGCACGCCGACGTTCACGTCGAGGCTGCTCGCACCCGCTGCCTCCTGCTGCCTCGCCTCATTCCTGATTCCGGCAGTCTTGCCCTCCTTTATCTCCTGGGCAAGGACCTTTCTGCCTGTCGGGTTTATCCTCTCACCGATTATAATGGGCGCGTATGCGCCGCCGAAGAGCGTGAACGATGTCCTCGATGAAAGGGATG
>CAZDUP010000371.1:0-1776 GCA_964508625.1 uncultured Thermodesulfobacteriota bacterium | reverse complement strand
GTCCTCAGGGTACTTCTCTATAATGAATTTTGGCCTCGCCTCTTTTTCCCCGTGGCACGCGAGGCAGGCCTTCTACACATAGATGGGCCTCGTGTACCTCTTGTACGCGGCCTTGTCTATCGTCACATTGTCCCAGTGCTCTTTCTTCTTTCTGTCCTCGAATTGCCTTATCAGGGCCGCCTCTTCGGGCGTGGCGGCGTTCACGGGATTCCTGTTCTTGAGAGAGGCGTGGCGGATTTTGACATTCTCCGCAGCGCTTATCTCTTTTGCCCGCGCGGCAACGGCCCCGCAGACCTTTTTAAAGGTCTCCTCCGTTATTTCACTGCCTGGCTCAATGGTCTTTGCCAGGCGAGAGCGCATCTCGATTATCTCATCTGCATTGGCAACGGCATTGTCCTCCCTGTGGGCTGCCGTTATATCGGTGAGCGCAAATGAGTACCCTGCGAGTATGGATGAAAAAAGGATAAGGAATGCGGTCTTGTTGATCATAGGCCTAGACCATGAGCTTTGAAAGGTCAGCTATCTCAAAGTACAGGCTACGGACGGAATTCAGGAGCTTAAGGCGGTTCTCCCGTATGGCGGCGTCTTCTGCCATTACCATTACCTTGTCGAAGAAGGCGTCTATCCTGTCCTTTATAGCGGCAAGCGCCTCGAACGCTGCCTCGTACTCACCATTTTTGCGCTTCTCTTCCATGACAGGCGCTACCTCAGAGCTTGCCTTCCATAGCTCGGCCTCCTGCGGCTCCCTGAATAGGGCCGCGTCCGGCGCGCCCTTGCCCGGCTCCACGTTCTTCAGTATGTTCGATACGCGCTTGAAGGCAGTGACGAGCCTTGCGCAGTCAGGGTTCGCCTTGAAGCCCTCCAAAGCCCTTATCCTCTTTACCGCGTCAGGCAGGTCGAACCACGGAGCAGAGAGCACAGCATCTATCGAATCATGCGAGAGCCCCTGTGAGAGCAATTGGTTTCTGAGGCGCTCCTTGAAGAACTCGATAACGTCAGCACGGACCTCTGGGGCTTTTCTCGTGAGCTTGTGGCCAATGAGCCTCACGGCCTCGTCCACGAGTACGTCTATTGGGAGGTTCAGACCCTTGTCGAGTATTATGGCGATTACTCCAAGCGACTGCCTACGGAGCGCGTAAGGGTCCTGCGCGCCGGTCGGGATGAGGCCGACTCCAAAGCAGCCTGCTATGGTGTCAGTCTTGTCAGCTATGCTGACTATGGCGCCGGGTATCGAGGCAGGCAGGCTTCCGCCTGATGCGGTAGGCAGGTAGTGCTCGTATATTGCCACGCTCACCTCTGGCCGCTCGCCGCTCTTTTTCGCGTAGACAGAGCCCATTGTGCCCTGTAGTTTCGGAAACTCTCCGACCACGCCAGAGGTGAGGTCTGCCTTGGCGAGCATCGCGGCCCTGCCCACAACGAACTTCGCATAGAGGCCTGGGTCAGTATTCTTAGGGTCGTATTTTGCCGGATTGAAGCTGTCCGTAAGATAGTCGGAGGGATTCTCATTCGCCTCCGCTTTCCTTGAAAAGCCTGTTATCGCGCTTATTGAGAGGGCAAGGGCCGCGAACCTCTCCACCTTCTCGTAAGATGTCCCGAGCTTTGCCTGGAATACGACACCTTTAAGCCCCTCGACACGCTCTGCGAGCGGCTTTCTTATGTCCTGCTCGTAGTAGAACTTGGCGTCGTTGAGGCGCGCTCGCAGAACGCGCTCATTGCCCTTTCTAACGACGTCCATCTCCTTCGCAACCGTATTTGCTATTGTTATGAAATAGGGCA
>CAZDUP010000370.1:0-1798 GCA_964508625.1 uncultured Thermodesulfobacteriota bacterium | reverse complement strand
GTATCCTTATGGAGCCGCCGCCAATCTCGCTGCCGTTCAATACCAGGTCGTATGCCTTTGCCCTGACGGTCAAAGGCGCGCTCTCCAATTTGTCGAGGTCCTCGTCCATTGGAGAGGTGAAGGGGTGGTGCACGGCAACGTGCCTCTTCTCAGCCTCGTCATACTCGAACATCGGGAAGTCCGTGACCCATACGAAGTTGAGTACCTCTTTGGGTATGAGGCCGAGCCTGTTGCCGATATTGAGCCTCAGCCTGCCGAGAACGGTATTGGCTATCGCAGCCTTGTCAGCGCCGAATAGCAGCAGGTCGCCCTTGCCAGCTCCAGTGGCCTTTACGATTACGTCCTTCTCTGCGTCGGAGAGGAACTTGGCGATGGGAGACTGCCAGCCCTCGTCCGTTATCTTCACCCATGCAAGGCCCTTTGCGCCAAAGGAGACGGCGAACTCAGTGAGGTCGTCGAGGTCTTTTCTCGAAAACGCGCCGCCGCCCGGTACGCAGAGCGCCTTTACGACGCCGCCCTTTGCAGCGGCGTCGGCAAAGACCTTGAAGCCTGAGCCTGCGAGGTCTTTTGTAAGGTCCTTCAACTCAAGACCGAACCTTACGTCCGGGTTATCCACCCCGAACCTGCCGACAGCTTCAGCATAGGTAAGGCGCGGGAAAGGAGGGTTGAGCTTGTGTCCTGCCTCATTGAACATGCGGACGACCAGCCCTTCCATTACAGAGATGACGTCCTCGCGGTCAACAAAGCTCATCTCAGCGTCTATCTGCGTGAACTCGGGCTGGCGGTCTGCCCGAAGGTCCTCGTCGCGGAAGCACTTCACAACCTGGAAGTACCTGTCAAAGCCCGATATCATGAGTATCTGCTTGAAGAGCTGCGGAGACTGCGGCAGCGCGAAGAAATGTCCGGGATTGAGGCGGCTCGGCACAAGGAAGTCCCTCGCGCCCTCAGGAGTGCTCTTGGTGAGCACCGGCGTTTCCACCTCCAGGAAGCCCTTCTCCGAAAGATAGTTCCTCGTTGCCATCGCCACCTTGTGGCGGAGCATGAGCTTTTTCTGGAGAGCGGGCCTGCGGAGGTCCAGATACCTGTAGGTAAGCCTCGTCGTCTCAGCGACGTCGGTGTCGTCTTCTATCATGAAAGGCAGCGTCTCAGAGTCGTTCAGGACCCGAAGCTCGTGCACCTCTACCTCGACCTGGCCAGTGGGCAGATTGGGGTTCTCTGTGCCCTCCGGCCTCTTTCTTACAAGGCCCTCGACAGCAGCCACGAACTCGTTTCTCAGGTCGTGCGCCTTCCCGTGCACGTTGTTCGGGCTATCAGGGCTGAATACGAGCTGCACAATACCAGCCCTGTCACGCAGGTCGATGAATATGAGGCCGCCGTGGTCCCTTCTCCTCTGGACCCAGCCCATCAGGCAGGCCTTTTTTCCTATATCCGCCGAGGTTATCTCCCCGCAGTACGAGGTCCTCCTCCAGCTACCCATTTTTTCGAGCAAACGAATTACCTCCGTTCAGTTGAAAAGGCGTATTTCCGGGGTATATTCATATGACCCGGAAGAGACAATTTAAATTGCATCGGACACAAAAGACAAGAGAAATCTCGGGATTCGCCCTTATATCATACGGAGTTGAATAATTCAATGCGCGAGAGTACGAAAAAATCAATTTTTGTCTTGACAGAAAGTACATACAAAAGGCTATAATGCAACAACCGTCACCCAAAAATTTCATATCTTAAGGGGCAAACTACGTAAGGAGGCAATGATGAAGAGAACGGGCTTCTTGATTCTCCTCCTGGCTTGTAT
>CAZDUP010000369.1:1053-1802 GCA_964508625.1 uncultured Thermodesulfobacteriota bacterium | reverse complement strand
CTATGTAGCTCAAATCTGCCGAGCCGTCGCCCTTTGGAGGGGTGCCCACGGCTATGAAGATGACGAGGGACTTCTTTATGGACTCGCTGAGATCGGTCGTGAATGTGAGCCGCTTCTCAAGCGCGTTCTTCTCTACAAGCTCCTTGAGGCCAGGCTCGTATATGGGGATCTCTCCCCTTTTGAGCATGTTTATCTTCTCTGCGTCCTTGTCAACGCAGGATACGTTCACTCCAAAGTCGGCAAAGCAGGTGCCGGTGACCAATCCGACGTACCCGGTGCCGATGACACAGATATTCATTTAAGAGGACCTCCGTTATGCGAATCGATGTAATTGCGCGGGACAGCAAGGAAATCAGCGGCTTGTAACCTGCTGATAAAGCCCCGGAAACCGGGAATTAACGTCCAGTATAAACATGTGAAGCACGTATGTCAAGGAAGGTAGCAGGTTCAGCTCTCCGCGATTTCAAATATCGGCGGAACGCCACGGGACTGTAGCGAAGAGGGCTAATAGGCGTTCCTGTTCACGAACCCCTTCCAGAGCGTAAGGATGAGTATCTTCAGGTCGAATGAAATCGACCAGTGCTCTATGTAGTAGAGGTCGTGCTCTATCCTTTTCACCAGGTCGGTATTGCCGCGCCAGCCGTTTACCTGCGCCCAGCCCGTTATACCGGCCTTCATCTTGTGGCGGAGCATGTACCTGGGAATCTCACGCCTGAACTCCTGTATGAAGACCGGGCGCTCAGGCCTGG
>CAZDUP010000369.1:0-1043 GCA_964508625.1 uncultured Thermodesulfobacteriota bacterium | reverse complement strand
CCTTCAGTACATTGAAGAGCTGCGGCAGCTCATCGAGGCTCGTTGTTCTCAGGACCGCCCCGAAAACGGTGCGCCGAGGGTCCCCCTTTGCCGCCCATACTGCTCCTGATGAGGCTTCGGCGTCAACAGGCATGGTGCGGAACTTCAGTATGCGGAATATGTCGCCGCCTATGCCCATCCTCTCCTGCGTATAGAAGACAGGGCCGGGCGAGGTGAGCTTTATGAGCGCGGCTATAATGAGCATGACCGGAGAGAAAAGCGCCAAGGCAGTAAGGGAGATTGCGACATCGAGCCCCCTCTTCATTATCATGTTCCAGCCGTAGAGAGGAGAGTTCCTGAGGTTCAATATCGGCAGCCCGTCGAACTCTTCTACCCCTCCACGGAGGGTCATGAGGTCGTTCATGTCTGGTATTACCTTTATGTCGACCGTCTCATCGCCTATGCCCTTAACAGCCTCCTCGACCCTGGCGCTCTCGTTCCACGAGAACGCGATGAAGACTATGTCTATGCGCCTCTCCCTTATTATCTCCCTTATGCTGTTGAGAGGGCCGATTACCCTTACGCCTGAGACGAGCCTGCCCTCGTCGCTGCTGCCAGTAGATATGAGCCCCTCGACCTTTATGCCGACCTCCGGGTGGGCGTCTATCCTTTCTATCACCCTTCTCGCGCTCTCGCCAGTGCCTGCGACGACAGCGTACCTGAGGTTGAAGCCCTTTCTCCTGATGATGCGGAGCGCCTTCCTGAAAAGGAGCCTCCCTCCGCTCAGGGCCGCGATGTTGAAAATGGTAAATAGCACGATGACCAGCCGCGAGTAATCGTAGAGCCTCGCGAAGAAGGTGAATGCGGTAAAGACGAGCATAGCCACAGCGCACGCCCTGGCTATCTCGAGGACCTCGGATAGCTGGCTGCCGATGCGCTTGGGTCTGTATAGGCCGAACCACTTGAAGACGAAAGCCCAGATGACGATTATTGGCGCGAGCAGAAGCGAGTACGAAAGCAGGCCGGGCATCCCATGATTTACCGGAAGCAGTCCGGAATGGAAG
>CAZDUP010000368.1:0-1820 GCA_964508625.1 uncultured Thermodesulfobacteriota bacterium | reverse complement strand
TAGAGGAGCCATCAGCTTCCTTCCTTTCCCTGAAGCTCTCTTTTCTTTGACTCGATGAGGGCTGAGAGCCTCTCGAGCTCTTCGGGGTCTGCATCAGCGAGGGCGTCTACCAATGACGCGCAAAGGCCAGTTGACGATATGCCCATTATGCCCCTGAATACGTCCTGGGATACTGCCCGGGCAAACTCTTCGCGGCTGTAACCGGGCCTGAAAAGAAATACGCTGTCTCCCTTGACCTTCTTCACCAGCCCCTTTTTTGCGAGGCGCTCAAGCACTGTCAAGACAGTGGTGACGGCGACCTGTCTTGCGGAGGCGATGTTGGCGTGGACCTCCCTGCCGCTGGCCTCTCCCCTGTCCCAGAGGAGATCCATTATATCCTGCTCAAGCGGGCCGAGTAGCCTGCCGTAACCTTCGAATCTGGCGTTTTCTTTCATAGGTAACCTGCTGCCTTCATGGTATTCGACATTATGTAGAAAGTCAAGCGGAATTCCTTGCCAACCCAGGCTCTTTCCTGTAATATTGTTCGGATTCAGGCCCATTTACCTGTCTTATCGGAGGTTTTCTGGGATTATTCATCACATTCGAGGGCATCGAGGGCTGTGGCAAGTCCACGCAGATAGCCCTCCTGAAGGGCTATCTCACTGAGAAGAAGGGCAAAGAGGTGCTCACGGTGCGCGAGCCCGGCGGCACGCTTGTTGGCGAGAAGGTAAGGGCGATACTCCTTGAGAGCGGCCAGGAGGCCCCTGATCCCTGGGCTGAGCTCTTCTTATATGAGGCATGCAGGGCCGAGCTCGTCTCAAAGGTCATTAAACCGGCCCTTTCAGCGGGCAAGGTCGTCATCTCCGACAGGTTCTTTGATTCGACGCTCGCCTACCAGGGATTTGGCAGGGGGCTCGACAGGACGGCAATAAAGAGGCTCAACTCCATTGCCGCAGAAGGGCTCGTGCCTGACATGACCTTTCTTCTGGACTGCAAGGTAGAGGATGGCCTTGAAAGGGCCTTTTCCCGGATAGCCTCGTCCAGGGGGGCGAGGGAGGACCGTTTTGAGAGAGAGGAGATCGGCTTTCACAGGCGGGTAAGGGAGGGCTTTCTGAAGATCGCCAAAAGGGAGCGGAGGATAAAGGTCATAGACGCCTCGGCTGAAATATCTACGGTCCACAAGGAGATATGTGATATTATTGATGGAGTTGCAGGTTAGAAGGTGTTGAACTTCCAGGGCATACTCGGGCACGCGAGGGAGATAGGCATCCTCAGAAAATCCATCTCGTCGGGCCGCGTGGCGCACGCCCTTCTCTTTGCCGGGCCTGAAGGCATCGGAAAGAGGCTTGTGGCAAGGGCATTCGCAAAGGCCCTGAACTGCGCCTCTGGAAATGGCGACGCCTGCGAAGCGTGCAGGGACTGCCTTGCCTTTGATAGCGCGTCGCATCCCAACCTCCTTGAGATATGGCCGACTGACAAGGATGGTGAAAAGGACCCGCTTGGCCTCATAAGGATAGGCCAGGTGAGGGAGATACAGGGGATATTGAGGTTCAAGGCCGAAAGCGGCAAGAAGGTAATAATCGTCGAGGGAGCGGAGAGGTTCATGCCGCAGGCGGCAAACGCGTTTTTGAAGACCCTGGAGGAGCCGCCGCCGGACTCGCTCATCATACTCGTCACCTCAAAGCCCTCAGACCTCCTTCCGACCGTGCTCTCCAGGTGCCAGAGGGTGAGCTTCGGCCCGCTCTCAGAAGACGATGTGAGGGCCTTTCTCATAAAGAACAAGGGCATCTCCCCGGCAGAGGCAGGGGCGGTTGCGCGCCTCTCAGAGGGGTCCATCTCAC
>CAZDUP010000367.1:0-1854 GCA_964508625.1 uncultured Thermodesulfobacteriota bacterium | reverse complement strand
CGAGAACGTCTTCAAGAAGAAGGCAAGAGAGCTCAAGGACGGAGCGGTGATAAAATGCCCCAAATGCGGGGAGCAGACCACGATACGCGGCAACATGTTCACTGAGATGATCGACAAACTCGAACAGGGCGGCAACGAGAAGGGCGGCAATGCCTGAGGCGTGCGCCGGGCCAGCCAGGCCCGGCGTTCCCTGCCATTAACAGCCTTTCTTTTTATTCCCTATTTGTCAGCTGGCCGTTTTTCGTTCATTTTCCTTTCCTTCTTTGCGGGGCGTAACACCTGCGTGCGTTGACCTGATCCATGCCATCAGATAATATCATTACAGGAGAGATGATGAGCAAGAGCATCCTGTATATCGCGACCTCCCTGGATGGTTTCGTGGCAGGGCCGGATGACGGCATTTCATGGCTCTTTCGGTACAACGACGTCGATTACGAATTCGACGAGTTCTTCTCCGGCATCGGAGCGGTCATTCAGGGCAGACGGACCTACGACATCGAGGTCAGAAACGGCTGGAGAATGCCCACCCCCGTGCCAACTTTTGTCATGTCGCACCGGGCGCCTGAGCGCAAACCCGCGCGGACTGATGTCGTCTTCACCTCCGAAGACATAGAAGAGGTGCTCAAAAAAGCCAAGGGGATGACGGGCAAGGACATATGGATCGAAGGGGGGGCCGACGTGGCGCAGCAGTTCCTTCGCCGCGGCCTCGTCGATGAGATCATCCTGTCAATCGTCCCTCTTATCCTCGGGGACGGGATCCGCCTGTTCGGGAAGACCGACTCACCCATTGAGCTTCAACTACGCGGGACAAGGACGTTCGACAAAGGTCTCGTTCAGCTCTTCTACACGAGAGAGTGAGCCCCGGCTTTCAATTTTTCCGCTCAATTCCTCTCTGAATTTCATGGTCGCGGCCGCGCCTTGACAAACATCATTCTTGCCATAGAATCCAGATAAGGGAAATCAATCCGCACAGCTCTCCCTGCCCTTGATTAACTTCTAAGAAAACGGACGCACTGACAAGCAGACAAGGAGGCCGGGATGAGACCCGACTTGGCGCCCTCCGATGCAGCAGCCTCTGCCTCCGGCACGCGCGGCTGCCGCGGGTCAAGGGGCTTTGCGAATATCCACGCCTTGCGAGAAGAGGCCGGACCTGAGAAGAGCGCAAGGGACGCCGTGGCGGCATGAACAGGACGGGCATATTCTTCATAGGCGCCACCGGCTACATAGCCACGGCAGTGATCGCAGGCGCCCTGGCCATGAAAAATGGCCTTTGCAAGAGGACGGGCATGGTGACCGAGCTTCCGCAGTTCGCGGGCATCCCGCTCGTTGACCCGGCCTCGTTCGCGTTCGGCGGCTGGGACATAAGGCGCTCATCTCCCGTGGAGAGCGCGCATAGCTTCTTCAGGTCCTCCCAGCTCCCCTCAGAGATATTTTCAGCGATCGAGCCTGAGCTCGCTGCCATAGCCGGGAACATCCATCACGGCATAAGCACCAACTGCGGAAAGGCCATAGAGTCCCTTTCCGGCCATGAGCACGGAGTCGCGCTTCCGGTCCAGGTGAGGAAGCTCAGGCGCGAAATACAGGAATTCCGTGAAAGGAACTCGCTCGATTGCGTTGTCGTCGTGAACCTCGCCTCAACGGAGCCGCCTTTGGAAGAACGCCCCTCGCACGCATCCGTGGAAGGGCTCGAGAGGTGCATCGAGGAGGACCACTGCTTTGAGCTCAGGGCCTCGACCCTCTATACCTACGCCGCCATCCTTGAAGGCTGCCCGTACATAAACTTCACCCCGTCGAACGCGGCCCTGCTGCCCGCGCTCGTCAAGCTCGCCGAGGAACGCGGAGTGCCGATCATGG
>CAZDUP010000366.1:0-1865 GCA_964508625.1 uncultured Thermodesulfobacteriota bacterium | reverse complement strand
ACGTTCAGGAGTGTGTCCTTTGGGATGCCGCTCTTCAGAACAAACCTCGCGAGCCTCGCAGCAAAGGCCGCTGCAGGGCCGAAGTCGAAGCTGTCACGCCCGACGAGCGAAAAGGCAATTGATGGTATCCCCAGGAGCGTCCCTTCCATCGCGGCAGAGACGGTCCCTGAATAGGACACGTCCTCGCCCATGTTGCCGCCCTTGTTGATGCCTGAGACGACGATATCGGGCCTTTCAGGCAAGATCCCGTTGACCGCGAGCGTGACGCAGTCAGTGGGCGTGCCGTCAACCGCATACATCCTCGGCCCGGCCTCATCTACGCGGAGCGGCCTGTGAAGCGTGAGCGAATGGCTTGCCGCGCTCTTCTCCCTGTCAGGCGCGACAACGTAGACAGTGCCGACCCTGCGGAGCGCTGACGCGAGCTTCAGGATGCCTTCAGAGCGTATGCCGTCGTCGTTGGAGACGAGTATGACCTTCTTGTTATCTGCCATTTAGTAGAAATGAGGATGGAGCATGATAACCTGAAGCAGATTGCGAATTCAACAGGAATTGGATTATCCGGCAACGGTGCATAATGCCGCTTGCGCGCTGCCGCGCTTTTGGCATAAGGTTCCGCTCGCTTTCACCCCCTGCCTCCTCGCTTGCCCTTCCCCCAACCTTAGGCTCGCTGCGCATTATGCCCGGGTTATTAATACGAAAAACCACTCTCGCCGAAAATTATGGTATATTTGGTGATTAAATCAGTCCACAGGGGGAATTCGGGATAATGAACGGGGGCAGCTCTCTTGACAATATACGCGTACACCACGAAACCAGCCATATCTCGGACCACGATATATACTTCCTCAAGGAAGGCAACCACTTCAGGCTCTACAACAAGCTGGGCGCGCACCTCACCGAGCACAACGGCGTAAAGGGGGTCCACTTTGCGGTATGGGCGCCTAACGCAGAGGCCGTCTCGGTCATAGGAGACTTCAACGGCTGGAACACCGAGACCCATCAGTTGAAGGTCCGCGACGACTGGTCCGGCGTATGGGAGGGGTTCATCCCCGGCCTCGGCAACTACACCCTCTACAAGTACTACATCAAATCGAGGTACAACGGCTACCGCGTCCAGAAGGGCGACCCTTTCGCCTTTCACTGGGAGCTCCCGCCAAAGACCGCCTCTGTCGTATGGGACCTATCCTACCAGTGGAACGACCATGAATGGATGACAAAGAGGCGGGAACATAACGGCCTCAACAGGCCCATATCGATTTACGAAGTCCACCTCGGCTCGTGGAGAAAGATCCCTGAGGAGGGCAACAGGTCATTGGGCTACAGGGAGATAGCGCCGTACCTCGCCGAATACGTGAAGGAGATGGGCTTTACTCATGTCGAGTTCCTCCCTTTGATGGAACACCCCTTCTACGGCTCCTGGGGCTATCAGACGCTCGGCTACTTCGCGCCCACCGGCAGGTTCGGCACGCCGCAGGACTTCATGTACCTCATAGATTACCTCCATCAGAACGGCATAGGCGTGATACTCGACTGGGTGCCTTCTCATTTTCCGGGCGACGAGTACGGCCTCTCATATTTTGACGGCACGCACCTCTTCGAACACTCGGACCCGCGTAAAGGCTACCATCCTGACTGGGGGAGCTACATATTCAACTACGGGCGGCACGAGATCAGGTCGTTCCTCATAAGCTCCGCCATCTTCTGGTTCGACAAGTACCACATAGACGGCATAAGGGTCGACGCCGTGGCGTCGATGCTCTACCTCGACTACTCGCGCAAGGCCGGCGAGTGGCTGCCCAATGAACACGGCGGCAGGGAGAACATCGAGGCGATAAGTCTTTTAAAGCGCCTCAACGAGGCCATAT
>CAZDUP010000365.1:0-1873 GCA_964508625.1 uncultured Thermodesulfobacteriota bacterium | reverse complement strand
GGGTTCATGCCCTTGCCGTAGCCATGCTTCGGGTTCTTTACTATATCTATGTACTCGGAGCCCTTGACGAGCACCTTCAGGGGTATCCCGAACTCCTCGGCCACCCTCTTCGACTCGCTCCTGCACCCGCCGCCGTCCTTGCCGCCGTGGTTGCAGGTGCAGAAACTCGAAGTGAAATTGAGGGCATGGACCTCGATGCCCTGCTCGATCATGAGCTTTACCGCAAGGGTTGAATCAAGCCCTCCGGACAAGAGCGCTACTGCCTTAACACCCACGAAAACTCCTTTGAACAAAAGGGGTTTACACAGACAAACCCCTTGTAATTTAATGAAATATAATTATACTGTTTAGGTGCGGCAAAATCAAAAAGATTGTTGCCAGCCCCTTTTGCCATGAAATGGGAACACCTCCTTACCCTTCTTATTACTGCCGTAATCGGCTACCTGATGTACCTGGTCCTGGCCCCCTTTTTCATTCCGATATTCTGGGCCATCATCCTGGTAATACTCTTTCACCCGTACTATGACTGGCTCGTAAGGAAATTCGCGGGCAGGAAGGCCCTCGCTTCCATCGCAGCCTGCACGAGCATAGCCCTTTTCCTCATCGTGCCGATGGCCATAATCGGGACGGCGCTCGCCGGCGAGGTGCTGAACCTCTATGTCTGGGCCGAGGACTACATCCAGGAGATGTCCACCAGGGCGCACAAGTCGCCCATGTTCTTCTATCCCTGGGTCGAGAGATACCTGGGCGGATACGTCGATGTCGAGCAGCTCAACCTGAGAAGCGTTGTCGCGAGCGTCATCCGAGAGGCAGCCGGTTACATCGGCACGGGCCTGAGCGGCTTTGTGAAGGGCTTTGCCGCGTTCATCATCGACTTCATCCTCGCCTTCTTTTCCATGTACTTCCTCTTCAAGGACGGGGACAGGCTCTTCAACATGGTAAAGGACCTCATACCGGTGAACAGCTTTCACAAGACCGAGATAATAGAGAAGAACAGGGGCGTCATCTACGCCACCATATACGGAGGCGTGCTCGTGGGCGCTGTGCAGGCCGCGCTCGGCGGGATCGCCTTCTGGTATCTCGGCATCCCGGCGGCGCTGGTCCTCACCTTCACGATGTTCCTCGCGACCTTCCTCCCGACCGTGGGCGCAGCGCTGGTCTGGGCGCCCGTGGCCGTCTATCTGCTGATAACCGGTGATTACGTGGGCGGGATCGGCCTTGTCATATGGGGCATCTTCGTAATAGGACTCATCGACAACTTCATGAGGCCGTGGCTCGTGAGCGGCAGGACGAACCTGCACCCTTTGCTCCTCTTCTTCAGCATAATCGGCGCAGTGAACGCCTTCGGCATGATAGGCATCATCGCCGGCCCGCTCATCCTCTCGATAGGACAGGCCACCATAGAGCTCTATCATGAGTATGTGAAGGCCAAGAACACCTGGGCAGGTTGAATTGAACGGAAATAACGGCTATACATACGAGTACGGGCAGGATGTCGAGCGCCCCAGGGTGCTCCTCCCACTTGTGCTCTTCCTCGTCACGGTCCTTACCACCACGGCCTCCGGCGCGCTCCAGCAGGGCGCGGACATCTTTTCAAACCCCCTGGAGTTGGTAAAGGGCATCCCGTTTTCAGCCTCGCTCATCCTCATACTCGGCACCCACGAGCTCGGGCATTTCATCGCCTCGCGCAGGCACGGCGTCATTACGACCTTTCCCACCTTCATACCTGGACCTCCGCTGCCGCCCATGATAGGCACATTCGGCGCGGTCATAAGGATAAAGTCGCCCATAACCACAAAGGCGGCCCTCGTTGACATCGGAGCGTCAGGGCCGCTCGCCGGATTTGTGGTTGCTATCTTCGTCACGCTTTGGG
>CAZDUP010000364.1:0-1903 GCA_964508625.1 uncultured Thermodesulfobacteriota bacterium | reverse complement strand
GCGGCTCGGGCGAGATGCTCTGCACCTGGGCACGCGATTATGGTATCACCGGCATTGGTATCGACATGAGCCAGTTGTTCAACGAGCAAGCCAAACTCCGCGCTGAAGAGCTCGGCGTAGCCGATCGAGTCGAGTTTATCCACGGCGACGCTGCCGGCTACGTTGCCGGCGAAAAGGCCGGTGTGGCAGCTTGTCTCGGCGCCACGTGGATCGGCGGGGGAGTCGCCGGCACCATCGAGCTTCTGGCAAAGAGCCTCCGCACCGGAGGGATCATCCTCATCGGCGAGCCGTACTGGGTGCAGCTACCGCCGACGGAAGACGCTGCCAAAGGATGCTTTGCCGGTTCGATCTCCGATTATCTCATGCTTCCGGAACTTCTCGCCTCTTTCGGCGGCCTCGACTACGACGTCGTAGAAATGGTTCTGGCAGACCAGGATAGCTGGGACAGGTACGAGGCGGCCAAGTGGCTCACCATGCGTCGATGGCTCGAAGCGAATCCCGACGATGACTTCGCGAAGGATGTTCGAACCATACTAACATCGGCACCCGAACGCTACGCCACGTACACGCGTGAATACCTGGGCTGGGGCGTGTTCGCGCTGATGGCGCGGTGATGTGATTCACTCTCGGGCGGGTTCAGGGTCGCACCCTGAACCGCTGTAGTTCTTGATATGGACAGAAAAGCCAGGCACAAGGCCTGGCTTTTTTTATTTATGTGTCGAATGAACCTCCCCGCTGCTAAGCCGCGAGGTATCAACAAAACCTCCCCTCCCTGGACGGAGGGGACTGTGGGGAGGTGAGAGCTTTTTTCACCCCCTCCCAGCCTCCGCCTGTCAAGGGGGAGGAGTTAAAAAAAGCGCATCAAGCTGCGGGGTATTAGACCTAATAGAGAATAAAAAAAGGGCTTTCCCGTTTTCGGGAAAGCCTCTCTCATCTCAAGCTCTATTTGGGCTTCTTTATGAACTTGAGGAGCCGTTTCAGGAGCCCGCCCTTTTTCTCCTTCTGCTCCGGCTCAGAGAGGATTATGGGCCTGTGTACGGCTTCCGGCTCTTTGCGCGTGTGATGCGGCCTTTCAATTGGCGTATGCGGCTTATCTGAGGTTGCCTTAGGCGCATGTGCCGCGTTGGGCTGCCTATCGCCGCGAGGTCCGCCCTTGCCGTGCTCTGCCCTCCGATTGGGCCTTTTGGCATACCCCGGCCTCTTGTCTTCGCCCTGCCTCGGCCTTCTATTCCTGCCCGGCCTGTTCCTCTGCTCCCTGTCGGGCTGCTGCGGCCTCGGTTCTCCGCTATCCGCTGACTGCGCCGGCTGCTTCTCAGGCTCTGAGCGCCTTTCGGCCTGGGGCTGGCCATCCCTCTTTTCCTTTTTGAAAGGCGGGCGCTTGTGCCTGGGGCCACCTTCGTGCTTGCGGCCATCAGGCCTTGGCCCGCCCTGCCTCTTGTCCCTCTCGTGCCTTTTCGGCCTCTCCCGTTCCTGCGCGGCCGCGACCTCTTTGACGAGCTCCTCTTCCTCTATCCACTCTACTTCGAGCTTCTTTTCGATGTACTTCTCTATCTCAGGCAGGTTCAATACATGGTCCTCGCATGCGAGGCTGAATGCCTGCCCGGTCTTCCCTGCCCTCGCTGTCCTGCCTATGCGGTGGACGTAGTTGGCAGCGTCGTCAGGCAGGTCGTAGTTGATGACGTGCGTGACGTCTTCTATATGGAGGCCCCTGGCAGCCACGTCGGTCGCGACCAGGATGTTGAGCGTGCCAGCCTTTATGCTGTCTATTATCTTCTGGCGCTTCTCCTGCGTAACGTCGCCTGTCAACACCCTTGCCTTAAGGCCATTGGCGTCGAGGCTCCTGCCGAGCCTCTCTGCCGTTATCTTCATGTTGGTGAAGATGATGGCGCGCTCGACCCCAGGC
>CAZDUP010000363.1:0-1907 GCA_964508625.1 uncultured Thermodesulfobacteriota bacterium | reverse complement strand
TATCAGCTACCGGCGCGCCGTCGGCAAGGGCGGTAAGAGGCATAAAGAGCAATATGGCAAGTGCGTATATGATGTATTTCATTTTCATCCTCCGTTCAATTGAATTCATAGAGCGTCGCTGCCGTGCTCGCCTGTCCGTATCCTTATGCTGTCCTCGACTGCGCTTATGAATATCTTGCCGTCACCTATCTTTCCGGTCCTCGCGGCTGACATTATGGCCTCGGCAAGCTTAGCCGCGAGCTCGTCGGTCGTTACGACCTCGACCTTTATCTTCGGCAGGAAGTCGACCTGGTACTCGGCCCCCCTGTAGACCTCTGAATGTCCCTTCTGCCTGCCGAAGCCCTTTACCTCGGTCACTGTCATGCCCTCGATGTTGAGATCTCCGAGCGCGCTCTTCACCTCGTCGAGCTTGTGCGGCTTTATTATCGCCTCTACCTTCTTCATGTTCCGCCTCCTGGTTTGAAAATAAAAAGGGCGCGCGGATACGGATGACCCGTATCCAAAGGCGCCCTTGCCTTGACGTTGGCACAGCCCTGTGCCGGTTATATCTATTTATTGTATGTAACCTTCTAACTTAAGGCTGCTCAAAAAGCTCCATATGCGAGGCGTCGAGGAGCGAGGAATGAGGCGTACTCTTTGCCGTACGCCGCAGTGACCTCCGCGACTCGACAAGGCAGATGGACTTTTTGAGCAGCCGATTTACATCGAATATCCGCTCTCCTCGTGCTGCGTAATGTCGAGACCCTGTATCTCTTCCTCGTTCGTCACCCTGAGGCCCACTATCATATCGACCACCTTCAGGATCACCAGCGTGCCAACTACCGAGAGGACTATGGTCACGCCAGCGCCCAGGGCCTGCTTTACGAGGAGCCCCGGGTTTCCGTGGAAGAGGCCTACCGCGTTTATCGAGGCAAAGAGGCCCACAGAGAGCGTGCCCCATGTGCCCGCTACACCGTGTATGCCGAATACGTCGAGCGTGTCGTCGTATCTCAGCATGGGCTTTGCCATGGTCACCGCTATGTAGCAGAGCACGCCGCCCACTACGCCGATGAACAGCGCTGCCTGCGGCGTGACAAAGCCTGCCGCGGGTGTTATCGAGCCGAGGCCTGCCACGGTGCCTGACATTGCGCCGAGCATGGTCGGCTTGCCCCTGTGGACCCATTCTATGAAGGCCCATGTAAGGGTGCCTATCGCGGCTGCCGCGTTGGTGGTCACGAAGGCGTTCACGGCAAGTCCGTCGCTTGCGAGCGCGCTCCCGGCATTGAAGCCGAACCACCCGAACCAGAGGATGCCCATGCCTATGACCGTAAGCGTGAGGTTATGCGGGGGCATGAGCTCCCTGGGCCAACCCCTTCTCCTGCCGATGTACAGCGCGGCAACGAGCGCCGAGATGCCCGAGCTCATGTGCACGACTATGCCGCCGGCAAAGTCCAGCACGCCGAGGCTCTGGAGCCATCCTCCGCCCCATACCCAGTGCGCGAGCGGGTCGTATACGAGAAAGGCCCAGAGCAGGCTAAAGAGGACTATGGCCGAGAACTTTATCCTCTCTGCCACCGCGCCTGTAATGAGCGCCACGGTTATGGCCGCGAACATGCCCTGGAAGGCCATGAAGAGGAGATGCGGTATCGTGCCCTTGGGCTCTATGCCCACGCCCGAGAGGCCGGCGAAGTCCAGGCTTCCGAGCACGCCTCCGATATCAGGCCCGAAGGAGAGGGTGTAGCCCAGCGCTATCCACTGGACGGTTATGAGGCATAGGATGAAGAAGCTCTGCATTATGGTCGAGAGCACGTTCTTCTTTCTCGCCATGCCAGCGTAGAATATCGCGAGGCCAGGCACCATGAACATCACGAGCGCCGTCGAGACCATCAGCCAGGCGGTGTCGGCCTTGTCTATCTCTGCCGCATCAG
>CAZDUP010000362.1:0-1932 GCA_964508625.1 uncultured Thermodesulfobacteriota bacterium | reverse complement strand
TGCGGACATTGACCCTGTGGTTCAGCCGCGTATCCGAAGCGACGTCGTAAAGTGAGCCCGATGCTCCTGCCTTCGGGTCGAGCGGCCCAAAGACAAGCCTCGGTATCCTTGCAAGGATTATGGCGCCCATGCACATCAGGCACGGCTCGAGTGTGACGTAGAGTGTCGTGCCTGAGAGCCTCCATCTGCCGAGCTTCCTCGCGGCCGACCTTATGGCGATGAGCTCGGCATGGGCAGCCGGGTCTTTCTTCGATTCCCTCAGGTTATGGCCCCTGGAGATGACCTTGCCGTCGGCGACAATGACAGCGCCTACCGGCACCTCGCCCTTTGATGCAGCCTTCCGTGCCTCCTTCAGGGCCTGTCCCATGAAGGTCTCGTCCTGCCTTTGAGTCAAGACCGCTTCCTTTTCCTGGAAAATTTTAAAGGTACATTAAAAGGCACGGGTTGTCAACCGGGGGGCTCCGGTGTTTGCTGTAAAATCGCCCCGGGATATGATAATATTCCACATCCCGTCAAATCCTCAAGGAGCACGACATTGGAGATAGTCAACGCCCTCTGGAACAAAATATCAAGCGACCCAATAGCTGCCGCGCTCGCAGGCTTTCTGGTCTCAAGCCTCTTTCTCTACGGTGTAAGGGCGATAGTAAGGAAATACGGCCCGAAAAAATAGCCCGGACTCATTGTTTGCAGCCGGACCAGCTCTTGCCCGGTTTGGTTATATTAGTTCCAATTCTGCTTGCAATTTTCAGAGTACCGCCTTAATATATAGTTACCTCTAGAGCTTTTCTAAATAGCATCCCTGGTCCGCTCCCCTTTAAAAGCCGGACCTTGATTGGAATTTCTAATGGCCGCCAGCGATACACTCCGGAAGAACTATCTAGTCCTGGCCTTCTTTTTTCTCACCGGCCTCACCGGGCTCGCCTATGAGCTTGTCTGGATAAGGCTCCTCATACTCTCATTCGGCTCGACCCAGTTCGCCATAACGACCGTGCTCGCGACCTTCATGGCAGGGCTTGCCCTCGGGAGCATCATCTTCGGCAGGGTGGTGGACAGGTACCCGTTCCCGCTTCGCGTTTATGCTGCGATAGAGGTGCTGCTCGGCATATATTGCGTGCTCTCCCCCTGGGTCTTCTATCTCGTAAAGAGCCTCTACCTCTTCGCGTCGCCTATAACCGGCGAGGCCACATTCAGGGCCGGGTTCGAGGGGACTCAGTTTGCTCTCGCCCTCCTTGCGCTCATAATACCGACCACGCTCATGGGCGGAACGCTCCCGGCCATCGTCAAGCACTTCGCATCTGCCAATGAGAAAGGCGACAGGATAGGCATGCATACGGCAGTGCCCTATGCCGTCAACACGCTCGGAGCAGTTACGGGCTGCCTCGTGACAGGGCTCTTTGCGCTCTATTACCTCGGCGTGAACGCGACCATCTACGCCGCAGGCGTCGCGGACATCATCATAGGCATAGCGGTCTTCATCATCTTCGGCAATGTGAAAGGACAGGCTCGCGAGGAGAGGGCCATTGATGACACAAAGCCGGCAGAAGCCGGGCAGGAGAGGTCGAGGCTCAACCTCGTCATAATCTCCGCTTTCTTCCTCTCTGGTTTTGCGAGCCTCGCCTACGAGGTCCTCTGGACGCGCGTCCTTTCGCTGGTGCTCGGCTCATCAGTCTACGCCTTTACCATAATGCTCTCAACGTTCCTCGCAGGGATAGGCATAGGCAGCATCGCCTTTGCCCCGTTCGTGGACAGGTGCCGCAGGCCTGTATTCTGGTTTGCGGTGCTTGAGGCCGCAATAGGCCTCTTTGCACTGGCCTCGGTATTCATCTACAGGGAGCTCCCCTTCATATTCTTCAATCTGAAGCAGGCCTTTGCGGAAAGGTTCTGGCTATTCCTCGTCTTCAAGTTCCTCATAGCGTCTGCCGTCATGATAGT
>CAZDUP010000361.1:0-1945 GCA_964508625.1 uncultured Thermodesulfobacteriota bacterium | reverse complement strand
AAGACCTGACAGCGCGCTCCCGTAGAGGAAAGTCGCTTCCGGCCCCACATTATCCCAGAGATATCCGGCTATTATGCTCGCCGGCAGTAGCATGAGCCCGACGACAGTGTGATAGATGCCGAAGGCGGTCGCCTTCTGCTCCTGGGGGGCTAGCTGAGCGAGGTAGGCCCTCAGTGTGCCCTCGCTCATGCCCTTGTATATGCCGTAGAGAGGGAAGAGTATCCATATCTGCAGGGCGCTGGTTGCAAAGGCCACGAGCACAAATAGGAGCGAGTAGAATATGAAGCCAGCGAGTATCATCCTGCGGAGTCCTATCCTGTCGGCAAGCGCGCCGAACGGCGTCGAAGAGGCGGCATAGACGACATTGAAGGCGAGATAGATGATGGGGATGAGGGCTGCGCTGACCCCGAGGTTCTCTGCCTGCAATATCATGAAGGCGTCTGCAAAGTAGCCGAGCGAGAACACGCCGACCACAATGAGGTAGCGCCTGAAGGGCGCGTCAAAAGACTTCAAAGAAAGCCTGGGCAGTTCCCTTGTTCCGTCCCTGCCTTTTCGTTTTTCGTGTATGAAGAATATTATGATGAGGACCGCTATCACCGCGGGTATGGTGGCGGCAAAGAAGACGAGCCTCAGGTTGTCTGTGAATATAAGGAGCAGGACAAAGGCTATGCCAGGGCCTATGACCGCGCCGATGGTGTCCATTGACCTGTGGAAGCCGAAGGCCAGGCCAAGCCTGCCCTGCTCCGTGGAATCGGCTATTATCGCATCGCGGGGAGCGGTCCTGACGCCCTTGCCGACCCTGTCTATGAACCTTGCGCCGAGCACGTGGAACCAGCTTCCGGCAACGGCCATTATGGGCCTCGATATGGCCGATATGCCGTAACCCGCGCCCATGAGGAGCTTTCTCTGGCCCATCCTGTCCGAGAGCCAGCCTGAAAATACCTTTAAAATCGAGGCTGTAGCCTCGGCTATGCCCTCGATTATGCCGACGGCGGTCTTTGTGGCGCCAAGGACGTTCGTGAGGAACAGGGGCAGGAGCGGGTAGATCATCTCTGAGGAGATGTCCATGAAAAGGCTCACCACGCCGGTAAAGAAGACGTTCCGGCTGAGGCCCATGAAGTATTTTTTGTCCCCGTCCCGCTCCATACCTTTTGATTCTTTCTGATTTCCGGGTATAATGCAAGACCTCAAAGGCGCAAATAAAATGTAATAAAAACCTTGACACGTTCTGGCAAAACCGATAATATTTAACATTCAATTTTCCCGGAGGATGGTAAAAAGATGCGCGCGGTAATAAAGACTGGGGGCAAGCAGTACAGGGTCTCTGAGGGAGACGTCCTCAAGGTAGAGAAGCTCGAGGGCGAGCCCGGTGCCAGGATAGAGCTCTCCGAAGTCCTCGCAGTAGGCGAGGGCGAAGGTATAAAGATAGGCACGCCTACGGTGGCAGGCGCCTCTGTCACTGCCGAGATACTCGGCCATGACAAGGACAAGAAGGTCATCATCTACAAGAAGAAGAGAAGGAAGGGCTATGACAAGAGGACCGGTCACAGGCAGCCCTTCACAAGCATAAAGATCCAGGAAATCAAGGGATAAGATATTTCAGGGAGGTCTTTCGGTGGCACATAAAAAGGCAGGCGGCAGCTCAAGGAACGGCAGGGACTCCAATGGCCAGAGAAGGGGCGTGAAGTGCTTCTCCGGGCAGGTCGTCTCAGGCGGCTCCATAATAGTAAGGCAGGTTGGCAGCAGGATATACCCTGGCGAGAACGCCGGCATGGGCAAGGACTTCACCATCTTCGCGAAGGTCAGCGGCATAGTGGAGTTCGAGGACAGGGGAGCCAAAAAGTTCGTAAACATCCTTCCGCAGTAAAAGAGGACTGGATAATTGCAAGGGGCGGATTGGAGAGGCTCAAAAGTCTTTCCAGCCGCCCTTTTTGTATTTCCGTTT
>CAZDUP010000360.1:0-1986 GCA_964508625.1 uncultured Thermodesulfobacteriota bacterium | reverse complement strand
GACTATCCTTTGGGCGGTCTTCTCGCCTATGCCGGGAAGTAGCATCAGCTCTTCATGAGTAGCCCTGTTTATGTCGAGCGGGAATACCGGGAGTGCGCTATTCGGCCTCGCTGTGGCATCGACAGCCGGTGGACTGGAATGCGAAATCATTTTTCCGTTTTCAATCGAAGTGTTGGAAGGATTGCCTGAGAAAGGGCTTGAACTGAAGAAAAGAAAGGACAGCAGGAGCGCCGCGGAAATTAAAAGGAGGGCCGGATAGCGCTTGTCATGGCTCATGGGCAGCCCTTCTTCTTTGGATTACATCCTGGACTTCCGCCTTGTCCTGCTGTCCTTGAAGAGCTTGTATTCGAGGGCATCGACTAGCGCCTGCCAGCTCGCCTCGATGACGTTTTCCGAGACCCCGACAGTGCCCCACTTCTCCGCTGCGTCGCCGGACTCGACCAGGACCCGCACCTTCGCTGCCGTGCCCTGCACCCCCGCGAGCACGCGCACCTTGAAGTCGATGAGCTGTACCTCTTTGATGGAAGGATAGAAGCGCTCGAGGGCCTTTCTCAAAGCCTTGTCCAGCGCGTTGACCGGGCCGTTGCCCTCAGCGGCCGTGTGCTCTACAACACCGTTGACCTCTAATTTAATTGTAGCTTCCGAGTGGGGCGCCTCGTCCTCGCTCTTCTTCTCGTCGATGACCCTGAAATCGAGTAGCTTAAAGTACCTCTTTTTCCTCTTGAGGGCCTTCTCGATCAGGAGCTCGAAAGACGCCTCTGCCCCCTCGTACTGGAAGCCCTGGTGCTCCAGGACCTTGAGCTCTGAAAGGAGCCCCTGGACCAGCTCTGAGTTGCTTGAGATGTCGAGGCCGTACTCCTCAGCCTTATAGAGGATATTCGACCTGCCCGAGAGGTCAGAGACAAGGACCCTCTGGTGGTTTCCCACGAGCTCGGGCCTGATGTGCTCATAGGTGGCCGGGTTCTTCAAGATCGCGCTTACGTGAATGCCGCCCTTGTGCGCGAAAGCGCTGTCGCCGACATATGGCTGGTGCTTGAGATGCGGCAAGTTGGCAATCTCGTTTACGAAACGGGCCGTGCTCCTGAGCTTCTTCATCTGCTCAGGGGAGAGGCAATCGAGCTTCATCTTGACCTTCAGGGCCGGGATGATCGAGCAGAGGTTGGCGTTGCCGCACCGCTCGCCAAAGCCGTTGACCGTGCCCTGCACCATCGAGGCGCCTTCCCGGACAGCAGAGAGCGAGCTGGCGACCGCTGTCTCTGAGTCATTGTGCGCATGTATGCCGAGACGCGCCGAGGTCTTGAGCCTCACCTCCCGCGTTATCTCCGCCACCTCGAATGGCAGCGTGCCACCATTGGTATCGCATAGCACGAGAAAGTCAGCCCCTGCCTCCTCGGCCGCCTTGAGTGTCTTCAGGGCGTAAGCCGGGTCGTCTTTGTATGCGTCGAAGAAATGCTCGGCATCGTAGAAGACCTCGCCTGTCCTTTTCTTGAGAAAGGCGATTGAATCGAATATCATCTCCAGGTTCTCATCGAGCGAGACCTTGATGGCTTTAAGGACGTGGAGCTTCCACGTCTTGCCGAATATGGCGATAGCTCTCGTGCGCGAGGATACAAGGGCCTTGAGGTTTACGTCGTCCCTGGCCTTTATCCCGGCCCGCCTTGTGGATCCGAAGCTCACGACCTTTGACGAGGCGAGCTTTTCTTTCGAGATGGCCTTGAAGAACTCGATGTCGCGCGGGTTGCTGCCCGGCCAGCCGCCCTCTATGTAATGGATGCCGAGGTCGTCGAGCGCGCGCGCGACCCTGACCTTGTCCTCTACTGAAAAGGAGATGTCCTCGGCCTGCGTGCCGTCGCGTAATGTTGTATCGTATAGAAGGATCATTTATCGTCTTTCAACTTCCCCCTCTTCCAAAGGGGGACTGAGGGGGATTATCTGTTCTGTCATTCTGAGGGAGCGAAGCGACCGAAGAATCTGCTTTCGTTCTGG
>CAZDUP010000359.1:0-2025 GCA_964508625.1 uncultured Thermodesulfobacteriota bacterium | reverse complement strand
GATGACGAGGACGTTGGCATCGTTGTGCTCTTTTGCCATGCGCGCGGAGAATACGTCGCCGACGAGGGCAGCCCTTACGTTCCTGAACTTGTTTGCGAGGATGCTCATGCCGATGCCGGTGCCGCAGACAAGGACCCCTTTGGGTATCTCGCCCTTGGATACCTTCTCTGAGAGGGGTATGCCGTAGTCCGGGTAATCGACTGACTTGTCGTCGTTAACGCCCATGTCCGTAACCTCTACCCCGAGGGAGACGAGGAACTCCTTGAGGTCTTCCTTAAGCTCCCTTCCGGCATGGTCGCTCGCTATGGCTATCTTTTCCATTTTGGCCTTTTTCCGGGGAAAAGCCCCACAATCAATTATCTACCTTTTCCTTATAGGAGGCAAGGCAGAATATGGCTATTCGAAACGCCTGAAGGCAAGGACGCCGTTGGTGCCGCCAAAGCCGAATGAGTTGGAGATTGCCGCCTTGACCTTCTTCTCCCTCGCGGTATTAGGGACATAGTCGAGGTCGCATTCCGGGTCAGGCGTCGTATAATTTATCGTCGGAGGCAGCACGCCGTGGTGGAGGGAAAGGGCCGTAAAGACCGCCTCTATGCCGCCGGCAGCTCCGAGCAGATGTCCGGTCATGCCCTTGGTCGAGCTTACTGCGAGCTTCTTCGCGTGGTCGCCGAATACTGTCTTTATCGCCATGGTCTCGTAGAGGTCGTTGTAATAAGTAGAGGTCCCGTGGGCATTGACGTAGCCGATGTCCTCGGGATTGAGTCCGGAACCTCCAAGCGCCATCTTCATGCACCTTGCCGCGCCCTCGCCGTTCGGCGCAGGCGTGGTCATGTGGTTTGCGTCGGCTGTCAGGCCGTAGCCGACCACTTCGGCGTATATCTTCGCCCCGCGCTTCTTCGCGGATTCCATCTCTTCCAATACGAGCACGCCAGCGCCCTCGCCTATGACGAATCCGTCCCTGTCCTTGTCAAAGGGCCTGCTCGCAGCCTGAGGGTCGTCATTCCTTGTCGAGAGCGCCTTCATGGCGTTGAAGCCGGCAACGCAGAGCGGGGTTATCGTGGACTCGGTGCCTCCGGCCACCATGACATCGGCCACGCCGGTCTGTATGAGTCTGAATGCGTCGCCTATAGAATGGGTGCCGGTTGCGCACGCGGTCACCGCGCAGCTGTTGGGCCCCTTCGCGCCTATCTTTATGGATACCTGGCCTGAGGCCAGATTTATTATCACCATCGGTATGAAGAAGGGGGTTATCCTGTCCGGCCCCTTCTCCTTCAACACGTCATACCAGTGCTCGATTGCCGGAAGGCCGCCGATGCCAGCGCCTATGTAGACGCCCACCCGCTCGGCGTTCTCTTCAGTGACCTTGAAGCCGGAGTCCTCGAAGGCCATCGTGGATGCCGCCATCGCGTACTGGATGAAGAGGTCCATCTTCTTGACCTCTTTCTTCTCGATGAACGGAAGCGGGTCGAAGTCAGGGACCTCGCCTGCTATCCTCACCGGGAAGTTCGCGGCGTCAAAGCGCGTTATGGTCCTCACGCCTGAGCGGCCCTCAATCGCCGCCTGCCAGCACTTTTCCACCCCGGTGCCGAGCGGGCTTACTATGCCTATGCCAGTTACTGCTACCCTTCTCATTTTCGATTATTCCTGGGTTAGTAAATAAATCCGCCGCAGAGTCGAGGAACACCCTCGCCTCCCGGCGGAATCGGAAGAAAGCGGAACTGCTTCGCTTGAAGGGCCGGTTACTTCGCTGCCTTCTTGTTGATGTAGTCTACAGCGTCCTGGACGGTCTTTATCTTCTCTGCGTCCTCGTCGGGTATCTCTATGCCGAACTCTTCCTCGAAGGCCATGACCATCTCGACTGTGTCAAGAGAGTCGGCGCCGAGGTCGTCTACGAAAGAGGCCGTTGAGGTCACTTCGTCCTCGGTAACGTCCAGCTGGTCTATTATTATCTTCTTAACCTTATTCTCAACAGACATCAGTATCCCTCCTGAAAATGTACTTGAGTATTATATTTTCCGCCAGACC
>CAZDUP010000358.1:0-2037 GCA_964508625.1 uncultured Thermodesulfobacteriota bacterium | reverse complement strand
ACAGCACGCCCGACATCGTTGAGAGTTACGCGGTAATCCATCCCTGGATAAGACTGCTGAAGCTCCCCGGTTCTCCGCGCGTGAGGGGCGGCCACATAGTAGGGCTCTTCTACAAGGGGCTCTCAGCCGTGAGGGCCGCCAACTTCGGCTACATAGTGAAGCTCGACGGCGACCTCTCGTTCGGGCCGGACTTTTTCGAACGCGCATTGAAACATATGGATATGAACCCGGGCCTTGGCATAACAAGCGGCATAAGCTACCTGCGGTCCGGCAAGGGCATGACCGAAGAACGCTCCGCCGCAGGGCATACACTCGGCGCATGCAAGGTCTACAGGAGAAGGTGCTTTGACCAGATAGGCGGCCTTGTCCCGACCATGGGCTGGGACGGCATAGACGAGATAAAGGCGCAGATGCGGGGCTGGGGCGCTGAGCCAACGCCCGGCCTCAGGGTCGTCCATCTGAGGCCTGAGGGTGCGGCAAAGGGCGCGTTCAGGTCAGGCCTTGAGCGGGGAGGCGGATCGTGGTTCATGGGCTATCATCCGGTATTCTTTCTGGCAAGGGTCGTAAGATGCTCTTTCAGGTCTCCGCTCGACGGCATCGGCATGCTTTTGGGTTTCATAAGGTCGCTCATCCATGGGGACGAGCGCATTGACGACCCGGAGTTCATCAGGTACCTGCGGAAAAGCCAGATAAAGAGGCTCCTGCTGCTGAGGAACAGGGTCTGAGAAAAGGAATATAAACATGTGCGGCATTTGCGGAAAACTCTATATCGACGGCAGGCAGGCATCCCAGGCTGAGATTGACTCCATGACCGACGTCATGAGCCACAGGGGGCCTGACGGCAGGGGCACCTTTGTCGAGGACGGGCTCGCTTTCGGACACAGGAGGCTCAGTATCATCGACCTCTCGCCGCTCGGGGCCCAGCCCATGATGAACGAGGACGGCTCCATTGCCGTCATCTTCAACGGAGAGATATACAATTACCTGGCATTGAGGGACGAGCTGAAAAGCGCCGGGCACGCCTTCAGGTCCTCTTCCGACACCGAGGTCATAGTGCACGCATACGAGGAGTTCGGCCCGTCGTTCACGGCGCGGCTCAACGGGATGTTCGCCATCGCGGTATGGGACAGGCGGAAAAAGGAGCTTACCGTCACCAGGGACAGGCTCGGGATAAAGCCGCTCTACTACCACATCGGCGACGGCTTCGTCTCCTTCGCATCCGAGATAAAGTCCCTGCTCGAAGACCCGGAGGTGCCCCGCGGCGTTGACATGCAGTCCCTCTCGAACTTCCTTACGCTCCATTATGTACCCGGGCCGAGGACCATGTTCGCCAACATAACGAAGCTCCAGCCCGGCCACACCATGACCGTGAGGAACGGCGAGGTCAGGATAGACCGCTACTGGGAATTGAAGAAGGACGAGGGGCTCGCGTCATTCATGCGGAGCGCGGACACCGTAAGCCTCTCTGCGCACCTTTACGCCGCGCTCAAGGAATCAGTAAGGAAACGCATGCAGAGCGATGTCCCGGTTGGCGCACTGTTGAGCGGCGGCCTTGATTCGAGCGCGATACTCGGCATAATGACAGAGCTTTCCGGAAAGCCGGTGCCTTCTTTCACCGTGGGCTACAGCTCATCCGGGGACGACAGCATCTCTGAGTTTAAATGGTCGCGCAAGGTCGCCAGGCACTTCAAGAGCGATTACAGCGAGGCGGTGGTAACGGCCGAAGACTTCCTCGGCTTTCTGCCGAGGGCCATATGGCACCAGGACGAGCCCATCGGCGAGCCTGCCTCGATACCGCTCTACTTCGTATCAAAGCTCGCGAAGGATAGCGGCGTGACCGTGCTCCTCACCGGAGAGGGTTCTGACGAGCTATTTGCCGGATACAACAGGCACTGGGGAGAGACGCTGGCCGGATACTACCGGCTCGTGCCTGGGCTCCTGCGCGACACGCTAATTGACAGGCTGATAAGGATGATACCGAGGGCGCCGCTCCTCAAAAAGGGGCACAGGTCCATGTCCATACCGGACTTCAGGGAC
>CAZDUP010000357.1:0-2057 GCA_964508625.1 uncultured Thermodesulfobacteriota bacterium | reverse complement strand
CGCCCTTGCCGATGTAGTCTATCGTCTTGCCGATGGAAAGAACGGCCTCTCCCTCAAAAGAGTCATGGAGATACGGGGAGGCGTTCCTGAGGATGTCCTTCGTAAGGGGCTCGTGCCCGCTCCTGAGATCGCCGTTCAGGATGTTCTCCATCTTCCTCTCGTCGCGCCTCTGGAAGAAATCGGTCGCGACCGTCCTTATGTAGTCGCCCCACTCGCCTCTTTCGCGCATCTGACGCTTGTTGCAGAAGTTGGTGTAGTATATCCACTCGCCTATGGTCGGCAGCCTTACTTCCGCGCCGAGGGCCTCGAGCTTCTTTATGAGGTTCTCGTTGGAGTACCTGTTGCTCCTTACGTATATCTCGCCTACTATGCCGATGACGGGCTTGTTGCCCGGCGCCGTTACCGGGACCCTCCTGAAGGCCTCCTTCGCTTCCCTGAGCTCTTTTTCAGGGAATCTCTTGGCGCGCACAGCGTCGCATACCTTGTGGACAAACTGCCAGTAGACCTTCTCCGATTCGCCCGGGTTCTTCTCGTAGGGCCTGACCTCAAAGAGTACCTTCTCGAGGAGGTCGACTCCGGCAATACCCCACCACGCGAGCCTCGGGAAGTTGCCGCCGACTACGTTCAATTCCTTGTAGAAACTCCCGTCCTGGTCAGGCGCGTAGACCGGCACGTCCTTGAACCCGAGCTCATCGAGTATTATCCTGTGCAGCCTGTTGTACTGCCCGAACCTGCACGGGCCGTTGCCGGAAGGCATGAAAAAGGCGCTCTGCTCAGGGACAAAGTCCTCTCTCTTCGTTATCTTTACCATATCGCCCGTGGTCAATATCGTCGGATAGCATTCCCTGCCGGAGGTATACCGTCTTCCCCATTTGAGTGATTCGTCATCCGGCTCGGGCATGACCTCGGCCTCGACGCCGCAGGCCTGGAACGCCGCCACTATGGCGTGCGCGCCGTCGGACATATTAGGGAGATAGAGCTTTTTCTTTATGTCTGTACGCTTAAGCACGCGCTTTTCGCCCAGATCTATCTTGAGCTTGCCCCGGGTGTTCCGGATGCTGTCGAGGAAGGCCTCGCACCTCGTGATTGCGCCCGCGTCAGCCGAGTGCTCGTCTATCTCGAGCTGGAGGAAGGGCTTTCCGCCGGATGAGTCCTTGTAGAAATGCGATATCATGGAGTCCGGGCCGCACCCGAAGTTGGTGATGTAGATTGAGAAGAGCCTCTCGTCTTTCTTTACCAGCCTGGACGCCGCGAGTATTCTCTGGCCGCTCCGCCAGTACATATTGTCCGCGAGGGCGTCGTCGGTTATGCTGTCGGTATCGAGCATGTCAAAGGGGATGGCGATGGTGCCCATCTCGCGGAGCTTCTGCGGAAGCTCGAGGTTTATGCCTGAATCCATCGTGTTATAGGCCCTGCCCACGATGACGAGGGCCGTGTCCTCTGGTTTCAAGCTGTCGATGATCTCCCTGCCGCGCTCAAGAAGCTTCGTCTTGAACCAGTCCTGGGCCGCAAAGGCCGCATTGAGCGCCTTGTCTACCGCGCCCCTGTCCCTGCCGAGCGTCTTGCCGAACTCGTAGAACTCCTTCTTCAATATCGATTCTTTGGTGTTGAAGTGTATGACAGGGGTGAGGACTTCGACGCCCTTTGCCTTGAAATCATAGGCCGAGTTGCACAGGTACGGTATGGTCTGCACGTACGGGCAGAGCTGCGTGTTCACCTGCCCTTCCTTCGCGGGCTTCATGTTTATTATCGAAGGCAGGAATATCCTCTTTACGCCCTTTTCAATGAGCTCGTTCACGTGGCCGTGGGCGACTTTGATGGGGAAGCAGGTCTCGGTAACTATCTGCTCTATGCCGTTCTTTATTATCTCCTTGTTGGTCGGGGACGATAGCTGCATCCGGAAGCCCAGCACGTCGAAGAAGGCCTTCCAGAACGGGTACATCTCGTACATGAAGAGCATCCTCGGGATGCCTATGACCGGCGCGTCTTTTCCCGCGGCCTTGCCGGCGTAGGCGGAATAGAGGAGCTTCTCCCTTTCCTTATAGAGGTCGGGGATG
>CAZDUP010000356.1:0-2069 GCA_964508625.1 uncultured Thermodesulfobacteriota bacterium | reverse complement strand
GAAACAAGCTCCTTGATGCGGCCCGCTGCCGCAACCACGTCGTCCTCTGTCCTGCATGCCAGGGCCGACTGTATGATATCGAGGATCTCCGCCAGTTCCTTTTTCGAGAACTCCCTGTAGTCCATCTGCGCCTCGCCTGCCCTTTCACGTCAGCCGAACATGGAAAAAAACAGCAACCGGGATCTCTGGAGCGAGCCTTTGAGGCTTGTTGCGGGATTGCGCCCTTAACGCGCTTTGAAACCTATTTCTGCGCCCCTCTCTTGACTGAATGGCATTTGAAACAGTTCCTCGTGGGAAAGGCGACCTTGTCATGGCATACGCCGCAGAACCTGCCCTTCCATATTCCGTCCATGGAGACCGGGGTGGCCCCGGCCTTTTTCCTGAATATCTTCGGATGGCAGGTCGAGCACTTGAGCCACTCCGTATGCGCCGCGTGCGGGAAGAGCACGTCTGGCATGAACGCCATCTTTGACTTCAGCACTACATCGCCGTCGAAGCGTTCCCTGTCCTCTGGCTTGAGCTTCGGGGCCGCGCCGTTTATCGATTCCTGCGGCGTTATCAGCCCGTCCGATATGGCCTTTGCCCAGTCCACGAAGCCGTAGCTGCTGCAGGGATATGACATCCGGGCTCGGGTCTATTACGCCGTACTTGTTACGCTTGAACTCGCCTGGCTTCCTGTTGTGCTCGAGGTTGGGCCAGTCCGCCGGGGCCGGGTCAAAGGAATGGGTCTCTTCGCAGTTTGACACGGCTGGCAGGAGAAGAATGATAACGGCTATAACAAGGACCCTCACAACGAACATCTCTCGATTCCGGCAATTGATGCCCCCTCAGCAGGGCCGTCTCTTTCCGTCTGGAATTAAAGCGAAGATTACTGTAAGGTTGCGAAATAGTATCACAACTGGAACTACTCCGCAAACAAAAAGGCAAACTATCCTTCAGGGTGAAACGAGGGCAGAGATGGATTTTTATACAGGATTGCGGGTGGAAAGTCAACTTTTTCAGATTCAGGAGGCTGGCAGAGCCTCTTCAGTTGAATTGAACTTAGAGGCGCACCAGGGACAGGCCAGCCAGTCGGGCTTGCGCTCTCTGCCGCATGACGGGCAGTTAAAAGGCACGACGGCGTCGCAATGCGCGCACGACGATGCCCCGGCAGGGATGGCCTTGAGGCATGACGGGCAGACCCCGCCCTTTTCCTCCTCGCTCCGTCCCATGTAGATGACTCTTGTGAGCTCCTCTATGGTAGTTACCCCGGAGGCCGCCTTCTTGAGCCCGTCGAGGTGCATGGGCATCATCCCTGCCTCCATCGCGGCCTCGAGCATCTCGCGCTCTGCAGCTTCCGAGGATATGAGCGCCTTCAGTCTGCTGTTCACGGTGAGCACCTCGAATATGCCCGTCCTGCCGGAGTAGCCGGTATTGCCGCACGCGCCGCAGCCAGCGCCCTTGTAGAGCCTTGCCTTGCCGGACCACTTCACGCCTGCCTTCCTTATCTCCTGCTCTGTCGGGGTGTGCTCCTGCTTGCAGAGCGGGCAGATCATCCTTACGAGCCTCTGTGCGATGATGCCGTTGAGCGAGGACGCTATCATGTATGACGGTATGCCGAGGTTCCTTAGCCTCGTTATCGATGACACGGCGTCGTTTGTGTGGAGCGTCGAGAAGACGAGGTGCCCTGTCATAGAGGCCTGGTGGGCTATGATGGCCGTCTCAGTGTCCCTCATCTCCCCTACGAGTATGACGTCGGGGTCCTGCCTCAAGACCGACCGGAGCGTATATGAGAAGGTAAGGCCGGTCTTGTCGTTCACGGCCACCTGGTTCACGTCCTTCAATTCGTACTCGATCGGGTCCTCTATGGTGATTATGTTTATCTGCTCCTTTTTGATGTGGGCCAGCATGGCGTAGAGGGTCGAGGTCTTGCCTGAGCCCGTGGGACCGGTGACGAGCACGACACCCTGGGGGCGCTCGATTATATCAAAGACCCTCGCGAGCTCGTCCTTCAGAAGGCCTACGGTGTTTATGTCCACCATCGCCGTCTTTGCATCGAGGAGCCTCATGACCACGGTCTCGCCGTACTG
>CAZDUP010000355.1:0-2074 GCA_964508625.1 uncultured Thermodesulfobacteriota bacterium | reverse complement strand
AACTGGCTGAAAAGGCCTATACGCTTTTCATGAAGCAGGACGCCTTCGAGCAGGCGCGCCTACTCAAAATAATACTTTCGAACTGCGATTTGAACGACGGAAACCCTTGTCCTACCTACAGAAAACCCTTCGACCTCTTTGCGGAAAACTCGAAAAAGAAAAAATGGCTGGGGGACTAGGATTCGAACCTAGATAAACGGAGTCAGAGTCCGTTGTCCTGCCGTTAGACGATCCCCCAGAAGCGGCGTAGATTATCTAATATAATTTCCTTAAACAGACAAGTCAAGCAAATTTTATTGACATAAACAAAGGATTTCCTGTATACTTTTGGGTCTTTATATTTGCGGGTGAAATGAAGATAAAGTTAGACGAAATACCTGATTCCGGCCTGTCGCTGGATATCAAGGACGAAGGCAGCGTCTTCAACGACTTCGCGGGGGGCAAGCTCGACTTCAGCTTCTCCTCGCCCGTGGCCGCACACCTCGAGGTCTCGAAGCGGGGAAGAAGCATCTTCATCTCCGGCGACATAAAGACAGAGATCCACCTCAACTGCAGCAGGTGCCTTAAAGAGTTCGACCTGCCTTTTGACACGGACTTCGCCGCATATTACGAGAGGGGCACTGAGACAGAGAAAGAAAAAGAGCTCAAGGCCGCTGACATGGACGTGAACTTCATATCCGGCGACACGCTCGATACGACCGAGCTCCTTCTCGGGCAGATAGCGCTCGAGCTTCCGATGCAGCCGCTTTGCACCGAGTCCTGCAAGGGCCTCTGCCCTAAATGCGGGGCTGATCTCAATCTCGGGCCGTGCGGATGCTCCGGCGATGAAAAAGTAGACTCGCGGTTCGCAAAGCTCAAGGATTTCAAGGCCAAGTAGCTGCATATCATTTTATCATTGAAGCCCGGGTCCAAATCTTATATAAAGATAGGATTCGGGAAACACACAGAAGGGTGCTTTTAAAAATTAGGAATTTTTTCTGAGGTCAAGGAAGGGAGGAAATGAAAAGCGCAGCATATATGACAATATGTGAGCATTTTTATTTCCGCCCTGACACAGAGATCAGGAAAAATAACAATTTTTAAAGGTAGCCGGAAAAAGAGAGGATTCAGATGCCTAACCCCAAGAAGAGACATTCCAGGTGCAAAAGGGGCCAGAGAAGGAGCCACGACGCGCTGACTTCTCCCGCAGTCTCCACCTGTCCCCAGTGCGGCGAGCCCAAGCGTCCCCACCACGTCTGCCCGAGCTGCGGCACATACAAGGGCAGGGTAGTAGTTAAGAAGGAAGAGGCCGTCTAAGGCCGTGCACCTTTCAACCGTTACCGCTTCCAGGGCGGCCTCTGGGCCGCATGATCTGGAAGCGGCATCCTTTTTTGCATTCTCATCCGAACAGGTATGAAGATAGCCGTTGACGCGATGGGCGGGGACTATGCCCCTGCGGTTGTTGTGGAAGGGGCGATCCGGGCAGCGAGCGAGCTTGATATCCCGATAATACTCGTCGGGGACAGGGCGCGCATCGAGGAGGAGCTTTCCAGGCACAAGGCCGACTCCGTACCCGGCATTTCCATCGTGCACGCCTCAGAGGTCGTGGGCATGGACGAATCTCCTGCCCAGGCCATCCGCAAGAAAAAGGACTCGTCTCTGCGCGTCTGCTTCGAGCTTGTGAGAAGCGGCGAGGCAGGCGCGGTCGTGAGCGCCGGCAACTCAGGCGCCGCGATGGCCGCGAGCATTTTCCTCCTTAAAAAGGTAAAGGGCGTTGACAGGCCGGCCATTGCCGTGAGCCTTCCCACGATGAAGGACCCCGCGATAGTCCTCGACGCTGGCGGCAACGTTGACTGCAAGCCCATACATCTTTTCCAGTTCGCCCTCATGGGCGAGGTCTACGCGAGATACGTACTTAAAGAGAGCAGGCCCAGGGTAGGGCTCCTCTCAAACGGAGAGGAGGAGGGCAAGGGCAACGACCTCACCAGGGAGACGCACGCGCTCCTAAAGAACGCATCCATAAACTACATCGGCTACGTCGAGGGCAGGGACATCTACCAGGGCGGCGTTGACGTGGTCGTCACGGACGGCTTTG
>CAZDUP010000354.1:0-2082 GCA_964508625.1 uncultured Thermodesulfobacteriota bacterium | reverse complement strand
CACGCTCTACCTTGGCTGGACGATCATCGCTCTCGCCATCTCTGCCCTGCACAGGACCATCAGAATAAAAGATGGCGTGCTTGCTCCCGGCGAAAGGAGAAAGGTCTTTACCTTTCTTGCACTGGCCCTGGCAGCGGCCGTTCTTTCAGGCCCGCCCTTCATACCGTTGAGCGCATTCAGCGTGGATATTGTTACAAGAGAGGTCTCAGCCAATCACAGGGTGAACCTCCCGCAGTACTACCTATTTCAGATACTCCCATTCTTCAGGAGTTACGCGAGGCTCGGCGCAGTAGTCGGCCTTGCGGTATGTGTGCTCGCCGCATTCGGGCTCAAAGGTCTTTTATCTCGGATTAAAGAGGCAAAGACAAAGGCAGCCCTGCTTGCTGCCTTGACCATCTTGCTCGCAATCGAATTCGCGGAGTATCCTTCTTTCAGGGTGACTGAGGTAAAGGCGCCGGAGCACTACCGGTTTCTCGCGGGAGAGCAGGGGGACTTCCCTATAATAGAATATCCTGTCGGCCAGCCGCATGACCCGTATACCACCTACGAATACCTCTTCTATCAGAGGGTGCACGGCAAAAGGCTTGTAAACGGCAGCGGCACCATGATTAAGCTCTCCAATATTTCAGATGTGACGACGATTGACGCGCTCTCAGGCATTGGCGTGAGATACATCCTGCTCCACAGGTACAAGTATGAGAGGGGCAACGAGTATGTGCCGCTCGACTGGCTTACGGCCCCGCCGAGGGAAAAGCTCTTTCCTGAAGGCTACAGCGAGGGAAAGCCGCCTGACCTCTCGAAGGTGCAGGAGCGGCTGAGGCTGGTCCGGGACTTTGGCTCTACGGTCATTTACGAGATACGTGAGCGGCGGTAAAGGACGGGCCTATACGTGGTTCCTCAGCATCAGCTCCATCGGGTGCGGGTTCAGGTAGAACTGTTTTTCAAGGTACGGCTCCCTGAACAGGCGCACGTAATGGTTGACGAGGACGATCGGCGCTATGAGAGGGACAAGGCCGCTGTGGTAATTGCCTATCACCTCCAGCAGCTCCTCCTTTTCAGCTGCCGAGATCTTCTTCTTGAAATATCCCATGATGTGATAGAGCACATTCGCGTTCTTTCGAGACGTGGCAACAAGGCTCATCCCTTCCATCAGGTTCGAGATGTACTCCGCATAGAGAGCATCGGGCTTGTGCCTGCCGGCGTTCGCAACCAGCCTGCCGAGAAGCGAATAATGTTTCGGGCTGTGCGCGAGCATCAGGAGCTTGTGTCTTGTATGCAACTCGACCAGGCCAGCCGCATTGGGCTTTTCCATGAACTCCTGCCACCTTTGGTAGGCAAAGACCCTCTCGATGAAGTTCTCTCGCAATGCCGGGTCATGGAGCCTTCCGTCGTCCTCAACAGGTATGAGGGGAAAGCGCCTTACAAATGCGCCGCCGAATATGCCTGTCCCGGTCTTTGACGGAACGCCGGACGGCCCGTAGACCTTTACCCCGTAGAGCCCTGAGCTCGGAGACCGCGCCTTGAAGATGAAGCCGGAAAGCGACTCCTCCCCAAGCTCATCGAGCCTTTTCTCGACCCAATGCCGCATGCCCTCCGTATGGTCGATACCGCTTTTTCGCGTGACGAGACGATGGCCCTCGGGCGTTGCCTTAAGCCGCATGGCCTCTCTTGGCACCGGGAGGCCGTACTCGACCTCAGGGCAGACCGGCACCCATTCGAAATACCTGCCGAGCACCTCGACGATATAGGCATCCCTCTGGTGCGTCCCGTCGTAGCGCACCCTCTCGCCCAAAAGGCATGAGCTTATGCCGAGCCTTATCCTCTGCATCTCTGGCAAGCCCCCTTGCTGCAATGCTCACATTGCATCAGACGCGGAAACTCCATGCATATAGTCTGCCTCAGCTTCGGGGATTTCGCTGGCATTGCGGCAGGGGATTTTAGGAGATGATAATTAGCGTGGGGTAGGCAGCCGCGGTCCGAAAAAGCAAAGCCCCGGAGGCGAACGCCGCGGGGGTTTTAAATATTGCCAATGATGCAGGAGGTCAGTTCTGGGCCAGGTCGTTGCCCGCGTCGCGCAGGAGC
>CAZDUP010000353.1:0-2088 GCA_964508625.1 uncultured Thermodesulfobacteriota bacterium | reverse complement strand
GTCGATAAGGGAAGAGGCGAAGAAAAAGAAGAGCAGAGCCCTTGAGAAGAGGGTCTATTCAGGGGCTGACGGCCTATTCGCGCTGACAAACCAGCTTAAGGGGGCGCTCGTCAATGAGTTCGGGCTTAAAGGAGGCTCCATATCGGTTGTCCCTGATGGCGTGAGGGAAGACTGGATAAGCACGGAGCCCAGGAGAACGCCCGGCAAGGGCATCTGCTATGCCGGAAGCCTCTATGCCTGGAAGGGCGTGGACGTTCTCATAAAAGCCATGAAGCATGTAGACGGTGAACCGCTCTTTGTAATTGGCGGAGGCGAAAGGCTCGGAGAGCTCAAGTCCCTTGCAAAGAGTGAAGGCGTAATGGATAAGGTCGAGTTCATGGGAGAGCTGCCGCATGAGCGCGTAAGGGATTTCCTGCGTGGGGCGAGGATAGCGGTCCTGCCCAATATAAATGATGGCCCGTCAGAGTTCTCATCCCCATTGAAACTCTTTGAGTACATGGGCGCGGCGCTTCCCATTGTTGCCTCGGACCTTCCGGGCTTCAGGGACGTGCTTACGCACAAGGGAAACGCATATCTCGTGAAGCCGGGCGAGCCCGAGGCGTTGGCCGCTGGCATGCGTTTTTTCCTGAATGACACAGAGAGCGCAATTAAGATAGCGGCAAGGGCAAGGGAAGACTGCATGGAATATACCTATTCAAGGCGGGCTGATAAGATTTTATCAGCAATGAGCGCTCTGAGGTGACATGCGCACGGATATCATTGCATACCTGAGGGAGAACCGTTTCTTCCTCGTCTTTGCCGCTCTTATATTGGTGCTGCCCATTGCCCACACCGCAAGCATAAGGTCGTCTCTTCACATCATCATCCTCGCGCTTTGGGGCGTATTCCTTTGGCAAGGCAGGAAGTCTAACCTGCGCAGAACGCCTCTCGACCTGCCGCTCCTCCTTTTTTTCTGCGCCATAATCGCCTCCATATTCACCTCGATCGCGCCCCTTTACAGCCTGAAGGAGTTTAGGGGCGAGTTCCTGACCTATGTATTCCTTTTCTATGCCGCAGTCTTCAATACAAGGGACGAGGATGAGGTGAGGCGGCTCGTAAATGTGCTCCTAATGGGCTCTTTCATAATGGCCGCCTACGGCATATTCGATTTTCTGAGGCACTCTGAGGATGTCTTTGACATAGGTTACAGGGCAGGCTCGCTCCATCAGGGCTACGAGGCCTATGCCCAGTATATCGTCATGGTCATCCCCTTTAATCTCGCGGCTCTCATCGATTCAAGGAGCGCGCCTGCAAGGGCCGCCTTGGCTGGCCTTTTGATTCTGAACAGCCTCGCCCTCTTCTTTACCTTCACGAGGGGGGCATGGCTCGCGTACTTCGTAGAGATCATGCTTTTCTCCTTTATGATGTTCCGGAACTGGTGGTATAAAGTGGGCGTGGTAGCGGCAGTTGCCGTCGCAATTGCCGCTGCCCTCTCGCTCCTGCCGGAGAGGACAGTATGGCACGGCGAGAAGGGCTTCGGCCTCGCGGCTGAAACTATCGAAAACACCGGGAGCGAAAGGCTTACGGAATGGAATGGCTTTTACGCCAGATTTTCTGAAGCCCCATTCACAGCCGCAGGATACGGAAAGGCGAATTACAAGAGGATGTACCAGCGCGCTGACGGCACCGGCTTTGAACAGGCGCACAATACCTTCATAAATACCGCGGCGCAGCTCGGGTTGCAGGGCCTGCTGGCGCTTCTTTTGGTGATAGCCGTACTCCTCAGGGTCGGCTGGAAGACATTCAGGAACGGGGCGAGCCAATGGCAGCGGTGCTTTGGGGCCGCCTTTTTCACAATGACAATCGGTTTTTTCATTGCCAACCAGTTCGCGGAGTTCTATATCGACGACACGGCGCAGCTCTTCTGGTTACTGGCCGGACTCTGTGTATTCTTTTGTGCTCCAAGGAGGCCTCTGGCCCAATGAAGCCCGTTGAGAGCATCTGCATCGTAAGAAGGGACAACATTGGCGACCTCGTCTGCACGACGCCGGCCATAAGGCTTCTGCGCCAGAGTTTTCCCAGGGCCAGGATATTTGCCCTGGTCAATTC
>CAZDUP010000352.1:0-2110 GCA_964508625.1 uncultured Thermodesulfobacteriota bacterium | reverse complement strand
ACAGGGTTGAGTGCTCCTCCTGCCACGACCCCCACTTCAGGAACCTGAGCTGGGACGAGGCTGAGGGCACCTGGGCAGACGGCGTAGCGACCAAGACCACTTACATCAACACCTGGTGTAACTCGGTCGGCGAGAACTGCTCTGATGGTATGTTCCTCAGAAGGGTCGGCGGCAACACCGGTTCCGGCGTCTGCAGGACCTGCCACAACAAGTAAGACAGCCTGCGCCTGAAGGCGCATGTTGAAAAAGGGCCGGCATGAAAATGCCGGCCCTTTTTATTTGCCCCAGCCCGTAGACAGCCACGTCAGTGTATCAGAACAGAGCGTAGCGTATATGACCGGTTGCATTGAGCGCCGTCCGTTGACCCTGGGCTGGAGCGAAAACCACCATGGAATGATAACTCGGGCTCGCGCCCGGGACCCCAAAGTGGGGAGGGGCTGCCAACCTCGCCCTTCCCCGCGCAATTCCCTTCTACTGATTTAATCCATTACACTCTCAGCAAAGCATTTACATGGAATAAAAAGGGGGGCGGCACGCTGTGCCGCCCCCCTAACATCTATTCGCCTACCAGACGCCGGTCGTGAGATACTCGTGAATGGAGTTCGCGGCCTTCCTGCCGTCGCCCATGGCGAGGATGACCGTTGCGCCTCCCCTCACGATGTCGCCGCCGGAGAAAACACCCTGCTTACTGGTCCTTCCGGTGTCAGGGTCAACAGTGATGTTCCCCCACTTGTTCACCTTTATGTCAGGAGTGGTCTGGGGTATGAGAGGGTTCGCGCCGTTGCCTATGGCGACTATCGCCACGTCCGCCTCTATTATGAACTCCGAGCCCTTTACCTCAACAGGCCTCCTCCTTCCTGATTCGTCCGGAGGGCCGAGCTCCATACGTATGCACTCTATCTGCTTTAACCTGCCTTCGTCGTCCCCTATGAACCTCTTGGGATGAGTGAGGAGCTGGAACTTCAATCCCTCCTCCTCGCCGTGGTGTATCTCCTCTATCCTCGCCGGCATCTCCTCCCGCGAGCGCCTGTAGGCTATCGTAACTTCATCGGGGCAGAGCCTCAATGCCGTCCTCGCGGCATCCATGGCCGTGTTGCCCGCTCCGATGACGACCACCCTCTTCCCGCGTATGACCGGGGTGTCATACTCGGGGAACATGTACGCCTTCATGAGGTTCACCCTGGTCAGATACTCGTTGGCCGAATAGACGCCCGCAAGGTTCTCGCCAGGTATGTTCATGAAGTTCGGAAGACCGGCGCCGGACCCGATGAATACCGCGCCATACCCGTTGGAAAGAAGCTCGTCAACTGTCTCCAGCTTGCCGACGACCGCGTTGAGCTCTATCTCGACGCCCATCCTCTTGAGGTACTCGACCTCGGACTGCACTATCTTCTTCGGAAGCCTGAACTCGGGTATGCCGTACATGAGCACGCCGCCAGCCACATGCAGTGCCTCGAAGACCGTTACCTTGTGGCCCTTCTTTACAAGGTCCCCTGCCACAGTGAGCCCCGCAGGGCCCGCGCCAACCACAGCCACCTTCTTGCCGGTCCACCTCGGCAACTCTGGTATCGAGACCTCGCTGTGCTCCCTCTCGTAGTCAGCGACAAACCTCTCCAGCCTGCCGATGGATACCGGCTCGTTCTTCTTGCCTATGACGCAGACCTTCTCGCACTGGTCCTCCTGCGGGCAGACCCTGCCGCATACAGCCGGAAGGCCGTTCGTCTCCTTTATCTTCCTCGCCGCCTCCACGAACTTGCCCTCTGCAACGAGTCTTATGAACCAGGGTATGTCTATGTTCACCGGACAGCCGCCGACGCAAAGGGGCTTCTTGCACTGTATGCAGCGCTTCGCCTCCTCCATCGCCTGCTCCGCAGTGTAGCCGTAAGGGACCTCGTAGAAGTTCGTTACCCTCTCCTTCGGGTCCTGCTCAGCCATCGGCTGCTTCGGGATCTTCATCCGTTCCTTAATCTCTTTCGGGTCCATCTCCATCTCGAGACTCGCTCCTTTATCATCGTAGAAGAATCAGACTGGCAGGTTACGGAAGAATCTTTGGGAGAAACTTTCTGTAGAAAGTTTCCCCCAAACCCCCTTCAAAGACTTTTAGTTCCCG
>CAZDUP010000351.1:0-2118 GCA_964508625.1 uncultured Thermodesulfobacteriota bacterium | reverse complement strand
ATAACCGAGAGAGCACGACCGTGATAGAGGTGCTTCAGGAGGGGGTCAATTCGCAGTTAAAGCCCGTTGACCCTGGTGAATCGGCAGGCAGGTTCCTCGCGGTGATCGATGGTTTCAAGGACCCTGCCATATACTCGGAGGGAAGAGGCATAACGATAGCCGGGGAGCTGGCAGGGTCCGAGAAGAGGGCTCTCGGAAAAGGGAGCTACATTTACCCTGTCATAAAGACGAAAGAACATTACCTCTGGGGTACGCGGGCCTATGACCCTGGGCCGAGCATAGGCATCGGCATAGGCCTCGGCTACTGGCATATCGATTAAAGGTCTTTTCTACTGGCCAGCCTGCCCGTCTCCGATCGTGTCGAGGAAGGCCTCGACTACTTCGGGGTCGAACTGTGTCCCGGAGCAGCGCTTGAGCTCTGCCACTATGGCATCAAGCGGCTTGCCCTTCCTGTACGGCCTGTCAGCGCTCATCGCGTCAACCGTATCGGCGACAGCCAGTATGCGGGCCATCAGGGGTATGTCATGGCCCTTGAGCCCCTCAGGGTAGCCCGAGCCCTCGAACTTCTCGTGGTGGTGTTTTATGGCCGGCACTATGCCCTCGAGCTGCCTTATGGGCGCGAGTATGTCCGCGCCCTTCTGCGGGTGTTTCTTCATGAGGTCGAACTCCTCTTCGGTGAGCCTGCCGGGCTTGTCGAGAATGGCTTCATAGGTGCCGAGCTTGCCGATGTCGTGCAGGCGGCCAGCAAGCTCCAGCACTTCAAGCTCCTCGGGCGTAAACCCCATGCGCCTGCCTATGTCCATTGCGTATTTCGTGACCCTGTCAGAGTGTCCCTTTGTCCACGGGCTCTTCGCGTCGATGGCCTCAGAGAGGGTCTTCACTGTGCCAAGGAAGAGCTCCCCAAGGTCAGATACCAGCCGCGCGTTCTCGAGCGCAACGCCTATCTGGTATGCCAGCTTCTCTATTACAGAGAGGTCGTCCGAGGTGAAGGCCGCCTTTCTTTTGGCGCCCACCGAAAGCACGCCCACGACCTCCCTCCTTACTGTGAGCGGCACCCTCAAATGAGAGAGGAATCCCTGCTTGAAGAGCATTTCCTCGAAAGGCAGCCGGTCGCACTCGGAGAGGTCCGGCATGAACTGGGGCCTGCTGGTTTTTAGCACCTCGCAGGTGTTCGTGTCGGAGAACGGCAGGAGAGACCCTTTCTCAAGCGATATCCCGAAGCCCGCCTCGTAGACGAACCCTTCCCGCTCCCGGTCAACAAGGGCCACCGTCGCCCTGTCGCACGGTACCACTCGGGAGACCATGCGCGCTGCTATCTCGAGTATTTCCTTTGACTCCAGGGTAGACAGTATGGACTTGTCTATCTCGTTCATCGTCTTTATCGTCTCGACCTTCCTCGAGAGGTCGAGCGTTTTGTCTATCGACTCCTGGTAGAGCCTCGCCTCGTCAAGGGCAGTCGAGACCTGGTACGAGATGCCGCCCAGGACCTCTGCGTCCCTTCCGGTCATGGCGCGGGCGTACCTGCTCTTGCCGCTCGAATAGATGCAGACGAGGAGCCCCAGCCACTCGTCCTTTCTCACGAGCGGTATGAGGATGAGCGTATCGAGGCGTGGTATCCATTCAAAGGCGTTGGCCGCAGCCTGGTCCTCTCTGGCCCTGACGAGCGCAGGGGCCTTATCCTGCAGGATTTTTCTTATGAAGGGCTCGCCCGGCTTAAGGGAGCTGATGCTGAATAGCGGCCCCGCATCGGGCGCAAGCCCCTTGTGCATGGAAGGCTGGAAAGATTTCCTTTCCCTGTCCCAGACATATGAGAGGCAGGCGTCAGCCTCCATTATCTTGCCGAGGCTTCCTACAACATGCTCCATGAGCTTGTCTATGTCAGTGGTGTGCGCAGTGGCAAAGGAGATGGCCAGCAGGTGCTTGGATATCTCCATCTCCTCTTTCATCCTCTTCGAGGTCTCCTTCACCTTGCTGAAGAGCCTCGCGTTCCTTATGTACACGGCCGTCTGGTTCGCGAATGTCTGCAGGAACGGGATCTCCTTTTCAGGGAACTCGTCCCTTGCGCTGCATACTGTCAGCACGGCAATGGCCCTGCCTGCCTCGAGTATCGGAAAAGAT
>CAZDUP010000350.1:0-2172 GCA_964508625.1 uncultured Thermodesulfobacteriota bacterium | reverse complement strand
CATGAGCTGTGCTTCCTGCGCAGAAAGGATAGAAAAGGGGCTTACGGGCTTGAGCGGCATCGTCACCGCGAGCGTGAACTTCGCGGCTGAGAATATTACCGTCACCTATGACCCGGACAAGGTTCACCTCAATGATTTTATCCAGACCATAAAAGAGCTGGGCTACCATGCCGGGGTCGAGAGCGTCACAATACCCGTGCAGGGCATGAGCTGCGCTTCGTGCGTAAAAAAGATCACGGGCGCGCTCAACAGGGTGGACGGCGTGGTCAACGCCTCGGTTAACTTCGCGACCGAAAGGGCTGACGTCAATTATCTGCCTACAGAGACGACGATAGATAGCCTCATAAAGGCCATAAGGGACGCTGGCTACAGGGCCGAGGCCCCCAAAAAGGACGAGGACCTTTTAGAGAGGGAGTCGAGGATAAAAAAGGAGGAGTTCTCGAAGCTGAGGGCCTCCTTCCTCTTTGCCGCCATCATATCCGTGCCTCTGATGCTCGGCTCCATGACGCACATCTTCCACTGGATACCTTCATTTTTGGGAAATCCGGTCTTGCAGCTCCTTCTTGCGACCCCGGTGCAGTTCATAAGCGGGGCCCGCTTCTACAAGGGCGCGCGGGCAGCAGCGAAGCACGGCTATACGGACATGAACACCCTTATTGCCGTTGGCACCTCTGCCGCGTATTTCTTCAGCGCGGCAGTTGCGCTCTTTCCCGGCTTTTTTGAGTCACGCGGCATCGAAGGCGGGGTCTACTTCGAGACAGCCGCAATCATCATAGCGCTCATTCTCCTGGGCAGGCTCCTGGAGCTCCGCGCCAAGGGGCAGACAGGGGAGGCCATAAGAAAGCTCATCGGGCTTCAGGCAAAGACCGCGAGGGTCATGAGGCAGGGCGTTGAACGGGACATACCGGTCGAGGACGTATTGAAGGGCGACATCATCATCGTGAGGCCGGGCGAAAAGGTCCCTGTGGACGGCCTTGTTACGGACGGATATTCGTCAGTTGACGAGTCGATGATAAGCGGCGAGAGCCTGCCTGTCGAGAAGAAGGCCGGGGACGAGGTAATAGGCGCGACCATAAACAAGACAGGCACGTTCAGGTTCAGGGCCACAAGGGTCGGCAGGGAGACGACTCTCGCGCAGATAGTGAGGCTCGTGCAGGAGGCGCAGGGCAGCAAGCCGCCAATCGCCCGGATGGTCGACGTCATAGCAGGCTATTTCGTGCCAGCTGTCATCGTGATTGCGGTAATAACATTCCTTATCTGGTTCTTCTTCGGACCCGAGCCGGCAACGACCTTCGCGCTTTTGAACTTCATAGCCGTTCTCATCATCGCCTGCCCGTGCGCAATGGGACTTGCCACGCCGACATCCATAATGGTCGGCACCGGCAAGGGCGCGGAGAACGGCATCCTCATCAGGGGAGGGGAGTCGCTCGAGACCGCCCACAAGATAAATACCATTGTACTCGACAAGACCGGCACGCTTACAAAGGGAGAGCCTTCTGTAAGGGACATAGTAGCGCTGTCACTTTCTGAAGAAGAGCTCATATCCTATGCGGCCTCGGCTGAAAAGGGCTCCGAGCACCCGCTTGGAGAGGCATTGGTCAAAAAGTCGGGTGAGATGGGCATCGCTCTGTCCAATCCGGAGAAGTTCGAGGCAATACCCGGAAAAGGGGTGCTCGCGCGCGTAAAGGGTAAAGAGGTGCTCATCGGGAACGAGTTGCTCATGGCCGAAAGGGGCATAGATATAGAAGATGGCGTCAAGGCTGCTGAACGCCTCTCGGACGAGGGCAAGACCCCGGTATTTGTAGCGGTAGAGGGCAGGGCAGCGGGCATCATTGCCATAGCAGATACCCTAAAGACGAATTCAAAAGAGGCGATAGATGCGTTGAAGCGCATGGGCCTCGATATAGCAATCATAACCGGCGACAACAGGCGCACTGCGCAGGCCATTGCCAGAGAGCTTGGCGTTGACAAGGTGCTGGCCGAGGTGCTGCCAGAGGAGAAGGCCAGGGAGGTACGAAAGCTCCAGGAAGAGGGCAGGAAGGTCGCGATGGTCGGCGACGGCATAAATGACGCGCCTGCCCTTGCGCAGGCAGACGTGGGCATAGCAATCGGCACAGGGGCGGATGTCGCGATGGAGGCCTCGGACATAACTCTCATAGGAGGCGACCTCCG
>CAZDUP010000349.1:0-2183 GCA_964508625.1 uncultured Thermodesulfobacteriota bacterium | reverse complement strand
CTTCTCGGCAATGGACCTTCCGATGCCCTGGCCGCCTCCGGTGACGACCGCTACCCTGCCTGATACGTTCATCCTGCCCTCCTTTGAAAATCCTGAGCTTTAAACGCCTATGACGCCGAGCACCTTCTCCAGGTCAGCAGCCTCGGAGAGGCTCACGGCATTTATCTCCTTATCAATCCTCTTGACGAGGCCTGTCAGGACCTTGCCAGGGCCGACCTCGATTATCGTACCCACGCCGTCCGCCTTCATGGCCTGAACGATATCGACCCAGCGCACAGGGCTTGTAAGCTGGAGGCAGAGAAGCTCTTTTATGCGCGAGCTCTCAGTCAGCGGCTCTGCCTCCACATTGGTGTATACGGGTATATTGAGGCCCTTTATCTTTATCTTCTCGAGCTCCTCGCCGAGCCTCTGGCTGGCCTTTTCCATAAGCGGCGAATGGGACGGCGCGCTCACCTGAAGCGGGATTACGCGCTTCGCGCCCCTGTCCTTAGCCATGCCTGCGGCAATATCGACCGCTGCCGCGTGGCCTGAGATCACAACCTGCTCAGGGCTGTTGATATTCGCGGGCACGACCTCTGCCGTATCGATCGATGCCGAATCGCAAATGGTCTGAACGTCTTCGCGGCTCAGGCCCAGGATCGCGCACATCTTGCCAACGCCCGGGGGCACGCTCTCCTGCATGTACTGGCCGCGCAGATGCACGAGCTTCACCGCATCCCTGAACTCAATCGCGCCAGCCGCCACAAGGGCCGTGTACTCGCCGAGGCTGTGGCCAGCAAGGCACGACGGCACAAAGCCGGTCTTTTCCTTCAAGGCCCTGAGCGTCGCGATAGAGGCCGTCAAAAGCGCGGGCTGGGTGTACTCTGTCCTGTCGAGGAGGTAGTCAGGCCCTTCGAAAGAGAGCTTGGCGACATCCATGCCGAGCGAGTCGCTCGCCTCGGCAAAGGCAGCCCTCGCGCCCTCTGATGAGTCGAATATGCTCTTTGCCATGCCGATGGACTGCGAGCCCTGGCCAGGGAATACAAAGGCTGTCTTGGACATCAGGTAAGTATCTCCTTGATGAAAAAATATATGGCCGCATGGTCATTGCGAGGAGCTTAGCGACGAAGCAATCTTATCTTTTGGCTAATCGGCATCATGAGATTGCTTCGCTTCGCTCGCAATGACTGCAAAATCTTCCCCCTTTCCTAAAGGGGGACTGAGGGGGATTACAAATGGTGCGCGTAGCCGCACCCTACGAAACATCTACCACTTCAACGCGGCAGAAGCCCACGTGAGGCCGCCGCCAAAGGCCACGAAGAGGATGACGTCGCCGTCCTTTACCCTGCCCTCGCGCACCGCCTCGTCCAGAGCTATCGGTATGGAACCGGCAGAGGTGTTGCCGTACCTGTCGAGGTTTGTGAATACCCTGTCCACTGTAAGGTTCAGGCGCTCACGCGCCGCGTTTATTATCCTCAGATTTGCCTGGTGCGGAATGAGAAGGGAGATGTCGTCTGATGAGAGCCCGGTCTCCTCCATGACTTCCTTTATGGCCTGGCCCATTGTGCGCACCGCGAGCTTGAAGGTCTCGTTGCCGTTCATTGCAAGGTGCGCCGGACCGCTCGGCTCCTGCTCAAAGGGGTTCGGCGGATAGCTGCTCGGGCAGTAGAGCATGTCCCAGTGCCTGCCGTCCGCGTGTATGCGGCTTGATAGCAGGCCCTTAGAGCCCTTCTCTGCTGAGAGGACCACCGCGCCAGCCCCGTCGCCAAAGAGCACGCAAGTTGACCTGTCGGTCCAGTCGATGAGCCTTGAGAACCTGTCAACGCCGACGACTATCGCCTTTTTGGCTGCGCCGGACCTCAGGTATTTGTCAGCCACGTCCAAGGCGTAGAGAAAGCCGGAGCACGCGGCAGATACGTCGAAGGCCGCTGCCCCTGCCCTCACGCCGAGCTGCGACTGCACGAAGCACGCGGCAGACGGAAAGGCCATGTCGCCGGTGCAGGTCCCAACTACGATGAGGTCTATGTCCTTTGCCTGAAGGCCTGAGGCCTTGAGAGCGGCCTTGGCAGCCTTTGCAGCCATATCAGCGGTGCTCTCGTCAGCAGCTATCCTGCGCTCCTTTATGCCGGTGCGGGTGGATATCCATTCATCAGTTGTCTCGACCATCTTCTCGAGATCGAGATTGGTGAGCACCTTGTCCGGCA
>CAZDUP010000348.1:0-2183 GCA_964508625.1 uncultured Thermodesulfobacteriota bacterium | reverse complement strand
AGATGCTCCTGAAGCTAAACGAGATGCAGCGCACGGTGCAGGAGCTCCTTAAAAAGAGCGGCGAGGAGCTGCCTGCCCCGCCGCCGGCAGCAAGCGTGCCGGCAGAGCAGGAAAAGCCCGCAGCGACCCCACAACAGGTACAGGACAAGCTATAGCAGGGCTCATAATGAATCCAGGAAAGGGGCCGGAGAAAAACTCCGGCCCCTTTCTTTTTTTGTTTCAGCAGGCAAATGAACCTCCCTCCCTGGGACGGGAGGGGACTGTGGGGAGGGTGAGAGCTTTTTTCACCCCCACCCAGCCCCCCATCAAGGGGGAGAGTTAAAAAAAAGCGCGGCAAGCTGCGGGATATTAGACCTTAATGGAGAATAAAAAAAGGCCGGCGGAATTCTCCGCCGGCCTTTTGCTTTTCAGGTGTTACTTGTTGTGGCAGGTCCTGCAGACGCCGCTGCCAGTGTTTCCGCCGATCCTGCGGAGGAACATGCCATCCGAGCACTGCTCGCCGTTGCTGTTACACCAATCGACCTGACCATCATTCCAGGTAGGCTCTGCCTCGTCCCAGCTCAGGTTGTCAAAGTGCGGGTCGTGGCAGGATGAACACTCGACCTTGCCGTCGCGCAGTATCTCTCCTATTGTCGCGGTATTGGATATGAAGCCGTTCACCGCCCAACGGTTCTGCATCAGGTTGCCGCCAAAGGCTGTCGAGGCCTTGGTGTCAAGGTCGCTGGATAGGTCTATTGAGCCAATGACGGTGGAAGTGGGCCTGAGACCTCCGACCATGGCGTTGTAAGGTATGGAAACAGGGTGGTCGTTCCTGAGGTCGGTGCCTACCATGTGCCTTGTTACGTTCTGTATCATGTTCGTGCCGCTGTGGCAGTCATCGCAGCTCGGCCCGCCCACATAGAAGTGGTCGAGGAGGGCGTTGGGCGTTATGAAAGGCGTTGGCATTCCGAATGCCCAACCGCGGTCGCTGCCGCCGGCGACGACCCCGCCCTTGCCAGGCGCGTTTACGATGTTGTCAAAGGTGGTTATGCCGTCATGGCAGCTGAGGCAGGCAAGCGTAGTTGAGCCGACTGGTCCGGCAGTAGTTCCCGCTATCGTTGTGCCGTACGAAGTATAACTCGATGGTATGTTGCCTTTGTTCCACAAGGGCCTGAGGCCGTTTTCCGTATTTGTATGATGCGGGGTATGGCAGAAGACGCATATCTCGGAGGTCGCCGGGGTCGTTATGACCCATCCCTTTAGACCCAGGTTGTGCCTCGTGCCGCCTATGCCTCTGGCCGCGGCTCCCGCAGGGTAGTCGGCTATGCTTGCGGCTTCAGCCATTCCGGCCGCGGCCAGGATGGCTCCAATCGTAAGGAGGCCTTTCAGCGTTTTTTTCATCGTGTTATCCCCCTGCAGGAAATTTCAATTCAAAAAAAAATGCCAGCGTTCAACCTACCGAGGTTGGAACGTGGCATCCATAGCCGAAGCGCTTTGACCCGTCTTGAGCCCTAAGCGAGTGAAACTTGGAACCAATTATATCACTGGGCGATAATTTGTCAACAGAAAATTTTAACTTTTTTTTAATTTTTTGAAATAAATAAAACTCCGAAATTTCAACTTAATACGGCTTAGTTAAGAATCGTTCTAATTTACTTCTCGGAAAATGTCTTGAGCTTCCTGCATCTTTTCGGGTGCCTGAGCTTGCGAAGCGCCTTCGCCTCGATCTGTCTTATCCTCTCGCGGGTGACGTTGAAGAAGGCGCCCACCTCTTCGAGCGTATGGTCCTTTATCTCGCCTATCCCGAACCTCATGCGCAGTACCTTCTCCTCTCTCGGAGAGAGTGTAGCGAGCACTTCGTTCATATGGCCCGTGAGGTCGCTCGTCACGGCCTCGTCATGCGGCACTGCCGCGTCCTTGTCCTCTATGAAATCTCCAAGGAGGCTTTCGCCGTCGTCTCCGACCGGCATCTCGAGCGATACCGGCTCCTTTGCTATCTTGAGCGTCTTTCTTATCTTCTCGATCGGAAGATCGAGCGCGTCAGCAAGCTCCTCAGGGCTGGGCTCACGCCCGTTCTCCTGCACGAGGTAATGAGAGGCTCGCACGAGCTTGTTCAAAGTCTCGACCATATGCACCGGCACCCTTATGGTGCGGGCCTGGTCTGCGATAGATCTCGATATTGCCTGCCTTATCCACCAGGTTGC
>CAZDUP010000347.1:0-2189 GCA_964508625.1 uncultured Thermodesulfobacteriota bacterium | reverse complement strand
CTTCTCGGAAAGGCTCTCCCTTCTTCTCATGGAGACTCTTCACGAGGGCAGACAGGCGCTCCTCTTCCTCAACAGGCGCGGCTTCTCAAGCTCTCTTCTCTGCAGGGACTGCGGCCATAAGTTCGAGTGCCTCAACTGCTCTGTCACGCTCACGCTGCACAAGGGCAGGAGAAGGCTCCTCTGCCATTACTGCGACCTCTCCATCCCGGCGCCTGACCTCTGTCCGGAATGCCAGGGGATAAACCTCATCACCCCTGGCGCAGGGACAGAACGTGTCGAGGAAGAGGTAGCGCGGATCGCACCAGAGGCCCGCGTCGGCAGGATGGACAGGGACACGGCCTCAGCAAAGGGCGCTGCCAGGAGGATAATCGAGGATGTCGAGGCGAGGAGGCTCGACGTGCTCATAGGGACACAGATGGCCTCAAAGGGCCACCACTTCCCCGGCGTTACGCTCGTGGGGGTCGTATCGGGCGATACCTCTCTGAACATCCCGGATTTCAGGTCCTCTGAGAGGACCTTCCAGCTCATAACCCAGGCAGCCGGAAGAGCAGGCAGGGGCGAAGAGCCGGGCCACGTCGTCATACAGACCATGAACCCCGACCACTACTGCTACAGCTCGATTGTGACCCATGACTACGATTCTTTCTTTGAAAACGAATTAGTAACCAGGGAGGAACTCTTCTACCCGCCCTTTTCGCGCCTCTGCACACTGAGGCTCGACGGCCTTAAAGAGGACGAAGTGATCAGGGCCGCTTCAGGGCTCAAGGCAACAGCTGAAAGTATAATAAAGGCAAAAAAATATGAAATATTTGCGCTCGGGCCTGCCCCGGCCCTTGTGCAGAAGGTAAAGAACCGCCACAGGAGGCAGCTACTCCTGAAGGCCAAAGAAACAAAGGCCCTGCACACCCTCGTAAGCGCCTTGAGGGCGCATTTCATCTCCCGGAAGGGCAGCGTCAACCTCTCCATCGATATGGACCCGGCCACAGTGGCTTGAGATTCGCCCGGTTCTGCCATCCAAAGTGCCTGAAATTGACACCCCACTACCCCTGATATAGACTTATATTAGATAGTGTAAGTACTTGTCACACCTATGTTTTAAGGAAGGAGGAGGTTCATCATGGCATATGTTTCCGAGACCGGTACCCCCGGCATGTACAGGGAAGAGGCATGGTACTACAGAGTCTCCTGGGGAGGCATCTTTGCCGGCACGCTTGTGGCCTTGGGCAACCAGCTTCTGTGGATGCTTCTGGGCCTGGGCATAGGCTTTGGCATCATCAGCCCTATGACCGCAGAAGGCACGACCATAGGGATTGGATCAGGCATCTATATCCTCGCGGTAAGCCTTGTTTCGCTCTTTCTGGGCGGCTGGGTATGCGCAAGGATATCGAGCATCTCCGATAAGTTCAAAGCTGGTCTCCATGGTCTGGTAGTATGGGCTGTATTCACATTCACGGCCTTTTACCTCATGACCACTGCGGCTGGCGGGCTTATCAGCTCATTTGCCGGCGTAATCGGCAGGAATGCCTCGATTATAGCAGGCGAGATGCCCGGGATAACCCCCGAGATGGCCCAGACAGCCCTTGATACAGCATCCAGGGCGTCGCTCTGGGGCTTCTTCGCGTTGCTCCTTACGGCAATAGCCGCTGTAGTCGGCGGCTTCGCAGGCCGCGCAAAAGAGCGTGGCACGACGGTAACATTCGAGGAGAAGGAGCGGGGCGGCAGGAGGGCTGCGTAGTTTCTCCATTCCCCTCAAAAAAGCCCGTGAGCAAGGCTCACGGGCTTTTTTTGTCTTCTTTACAACGGCCGGCGCCATGTATTATCATATCCAAAGGGGCCTTTCGCTCCTGATATAATCAATACAGGGGCGCGAAATAGCCCTTCACTGATATGATACTCGAGATACTTAAATTCCCGGACCCTTTCCTCAAGACAAAGGCCCTGCCTGTCGAGAGGGTGGATGACGGGATAAGAAAACTGATAGACGACATGATCGAGACCATGTACAAGGCAAAGGGCATAGGCCTTGCCTCTGTGCAGGTCGGGGTGGACAGGCGCGTCATAGTGCTAGACGTTCCGGGCGAAGCTGACGAAGAGCGCGTGCAGGGAAGGAACCTCATCGCCCTGGTGAACCCGGAGATCGTCTCCTCTGACGGCCATACGATTTACGAGGAGGGCTGCCTTAGCGTGCC
>CAZDUP010000346.1:0-2195 GCA_964508625.1 uncultured Thermodesulfobacteriota bacterium | reverse complement strand
AGCGTGAAAGGAATGCGTCCATGAAAAGTATAGGCTTTGAAAGCGGCGCCGCCTTGACTGACGTCTCGCTCTGCTGTCCCGGCTGCGGCTCAAACAGCATCAGGGAGATATATTCGTTTGAGGGCGCGCCTGTGCATTCGGTTCTTCTCATGCCCTCCAGGGAAGCAGCCTTGAGCTATCCCAAAGGAGATGTCCGGCTCGGCTGGTGCTCCGGGTGCGGCTTTCTCTGGAACATGGCCTACGACCCAGCGCTCCAGGAGTATTCGAAGACTTGCGAGGAAACGCAGTCTTTCTCTGGCTACTACAATGCCTTCGCGCGCTCACTTGCGGCAAGCCTTATCGACAGGCACGACCTCAGGGGAAAACACATACTGGAGATAGGCTGCGGAAAGGGCGAGTTCCTCTCGCTCCTGTGCGAGATGGGCAACAACACCGGCATTGGCTTTGACCCCGCCTTCTCAGATGGCAGGTTTGAAAAGCGCGACGGCCTTACGGTCATATCTGATTTCTATTCAGAGAAATATTCGGGCTTGAGGGCAGATTTCATCGTATGCAAGATGACCCTCGAGCACGTCGACCGCACTGGCGAGTTCATTGCTGGAATAAGGAGGTCCATCGGCGCCCAGGAGACCACACTCTTTTTTCAGGTGCCCGACGTCGCGAGGGTCCTGCGCGAGCTCGCCTTCTGGGACATATACTACGAGCTCTGCTCTTACTTCAGCCCCGGCTCGCTCGCCCGGCTTTTCAGGTCGAACGGCTTCGAAGTAACTGACCTCAGGCGAGACTACGGAGGGCAGTACCTGCTTCTGGAGGCAAGGCCTGTCAAGAGAGCTACGTCCCCTCCCCTGGAGATCGAGGAGAATACCTCAGAGCTCGAAGGGGCGGTCGCCTTCTTCTCCGAGAACGTGGGCCAGAAGATCTCACTCTGGCGGCACAAGCTCCGCGAGTTCAACAGGTCAGGCTACAGGACCGTGGTCTGGGGCTCCGGGTCAAAGGGTGTGGCCTTCCTTACAACGATCGGCATAAGCGATGAGATAAGGTACGTGGTCGATATAAACCCCTTCAGAAAGGGAACGTTCATGGCAGGCACCGGGCACGAGATAGTCGCGCCCGAATTCGTCACCGAATACAAGCCTGATGCTGTGATACTGATGAACCCGGTATACAAGGCCGAGGTCGAGGATGAACTCAGGAGGATGGGCGTGAACTCACAGGTGCTTACCGTCTGAAAACCGGCATGACGCAAGAGACCAAAAAATGCCCGGTCTGCTCATCCAGCCTCGTCTCGATCTTCGCGGAGGTAGGCCGCGCGCCCGTTAGCACCAACGTCCTCTGGCAGACGCGAGAAGAGGCGCTGGCCGCCAAGACCGGCGAGATAAGGCTCGGCTTTTGCGCCAACTGCTCTCACGTCTTCAACGTCTCGTTTGCGCCGGCGGCGGTGGAATACACGCAGGACTACGAGAACTCGCTTCACTTCTCGCCGTATTTTCAAAATTACGCGAGGACGCTCGCGAAAAAGCTCATTGAAAAACACAGCCTCTACGGCAAGGACATCATCGAGATAGGCTGCGGTAAAGGCGAGTTCCTGATGCTCATGAGCGAGCTCGGCCACAACAGGGGCGTGGGCTTCGACACCAGCTACGCGAGAGAACGCACCGTGGGAACGGACAGGGTCGTATTCATACGGGACCATTTCTCGGAGAAGTACTCCGGCTACAAGGGCGACATGATACTGAGCCGTCAGGTGCTCGAGCATATCGACAGGCCAAGGAGCTTTCTCGAGACGCTCAGGAACTCCTTTAAGGGAGGCGAGCCGTCAGCCATATTCTGCGAAGTCCCCAACGTGCTCTACACCATAAAGGAGCTCGCTGTCTGGGACATCATATATGAGCACTTCTCGTATTTCAGCGCTCATTCGCTGAGAACGCTTTTCACCGCAGCCGGGTACGAGGTGTCGGCCCTTGAGGAATCCTTCGAGGGGCAGTTCCTCTGCCTGGAGGCGCGCCCTTCCCCCACGGCAAACGCCGAGGGCGGCGACCCGGAGCTTTTGGCACGCATCAAGAGGAAGGTCGCTGATTTCTCGAAAAAGTACTCGGGTAAGGTGCTCGCGTGGAAAGGCGAGCTCGGCCGCATAGCGGACAGCGGGCAGAAGGCCGTTGTCTGGGGCGGCGGCTCAAAGGGCGTGTCTTTCCTGA
>CAZDUP010000345.1:0-2214 GCA_964508625.1 uncultured Thermodesulfobacteriota bacterium | reverse complement strand
CCGACCCCCATGTTCCGGGTGCCAAAGGACGCGCCGAGGAGCGCTACCTTTTTAGGGCTCATGCTTTTCATTTTTGTTGTGATGTGCGGACTGTGCCAGGGAAGGGTGCCGGCCCCTGAGAGGGGGCCGGCCTTTGTTGCCGTGAAATCAGTTTACTTTCGCGCGGCTTTTGCCGTTGCGGATGGGGCGGTCACTGATGCTACGCGCCGCCGAACTCGTGGGCGCCCCTGTCCCATGTGCCGTCGCTTCCGCGCGCCGCACCGGTGATGTCGAGGTTGAAAGGCGCGGAAAGAGCCGCGCCTGCAGCCGTAGCCGCCTTAAGCCTGAAGTCCTTGCCAGCATAGTTGACGAACGGGTCGCCGGAGCCTACCTGCTTTGAGTCCTCGCTGATGCTGCCCTCGTTCGAGTTCCCGAACCAGTTGTGGCTGTGGGATACCCCGCCGCCAAAGCCGGTCGCTGGGCTGTCGTACCAGAGGTTGTTGTTGGCGACCACGCCGCTGATTGACTTGTATATCGGGAATATCTTGCCAGCGCCCCCGCTCCTCAAGCCCACAAAGGTGTTGTTGTGGATCTTTATATTTGTCGCGTAGTACGTCGGGTCAGAGGACCAGCTGCCGATGGCGCCGTTGTTGGCAGTTGGGCCGAAATCCGTGGTCCACTGGAAGATATTGCCGTACAGCTCCCAGTTCCTGGCCCTGCCGAGTATTATGCCGCCGGTGCTCCTGTAGTCCCTGACGTAGTTGTATCTGAAGGTCACGTCGTGGGTGTCCCTGGCCGACCATATCTCGGAGTGCTGCGAGGACGAGCCGTTCGTGCCGCTCCTTTCAAGGAGCGAATACTCGACCAGTATGTTGTTGGCGTCGCCCTTGGTATACAGGACTACGCGGCTGGGGTGGTGCATCCAGTTGTACTGGAACTTCCAGTTGGAGCCGCCTTTGATGCCGTAGAATACGTCCTGGCCGGTACAGGATGAGCATGGCGTGAAGGCCATCTCCATGTGCTTGAAAGTGAGGTTCGAGACATTGCCGGTGACGTTTATGAGCCTTACCGTATTTGAGCGCGAGGTATGCTCGACCTTGAAGCCGTGTCCCGAGGTCCAGTTTCCGGGGCCGCCACCGACCTGCCCGTCGAGCTCATAGTTTCCGCTTGAGAACTTGAGGGGTCCGAAGACCGCCACGCTGTCGCCATATGAGCTCTGCCAGCCTGTCGATGTGCCGTGGTCCGCTGCCGTTGCTTTCTTTATGTATATCCATGCGCCGTTCTGGGCGTCGTCGAAGGTGTAGCCCGGGTACGAGCCCCCGGCCACGTAGTAGGTGTCGCCCCTTACCAGGGTGGAGGGCAGGGAAGGATGGGCGTTTACCCAATCCGTGCCGCTGCCATTGCCAGCAGCGCCTGCCCTCACATACTGCACTCCGGCCATTGAGAGGCCGGGCAAGGCGCCCAGTATGGCAAGCGCCAGGATGATGCTTAACTTCTTCATCAGAAAAATCCTCCTTGAAGCCGTTCTTTCCACGCCGGTTTGGCGCGCATTTTGAAAGGGTACAGGAGGTGTACTTACCAAAATGTGATTTAAATCACCATATTAGAGATTAAAACTGAGTCTCTGTATTAAGTATTTTTCCGTTATTATGAACAGTTTATTGCCCGAAATCCCTGTCCGGAGATGAAGACCCTGTGCCAGACCTCGAAGTTTATGAGCGGAAAGATCATCCTGTTGTTGTCCTGCCTGCCGCTCATGTGCCCCTCTACTATCCTCTTTACGGCCTTCCTGTCAAAGAGGCCGTGGTCAAGAGAGCCGTCCGAACAGAGGAGCTCCATGGTGAAGTCCTTAAGCTCCGAGCGCAACCAGCTAGATATAGGGGTAGGGAAGCCCTCTTTTTTCCTGTAGATAACCTCTTCAGGCAGGAGCCCCTCAAGGGCCTTCTTCAATATGTATTTTGTCTCGAGCCTCTTTACCTTGAGGTGAGATGGTATCTGGAAGGCCAGCTCCACGAAAGTATAGTCGAGGAAAGGGACGCGCGCTTCGATGGAGGTGGCCATTCCCATCTTGTCCTTTTTCATGAGCAGGTCGTCAGGAAGCCAGACGTTTATGTCAAGGAGGAGTATCTTATCAAGGTTGTTGAGCCCCCGGAGCGACGGCAGCAGCCTCTGGTAGACGTCCGTGAAGGTATCTGTGAGGCTCGTCTGCTTCAACAGGTCCCTTTTCACGTCCTC
>CAZDUP010000344.1:1870-2221 GCA_964508625.1 uncultured Thermodesulfobacteriota bacterium | reverse complement strand
TGAACCCGAAAATTCGTATAGTCAAATGACAATCTGTCGGTGCTGGGTGCAACCCTGAACCCGCCATGAGTAAGAATGACGGTTTTGAACCCCTCTTTCCTAAAGAGGGGCAGGGGAGATTATCTTTGCGGGTTCAGGTTTTCAACCTGAACCCGATAGTTCGTTAAAGCGAGTCACGAAATTCAGGGTTCAGGGTGCAACCCTGAACACGCAAACGCGCGTCACTTTTTTGCCCTGACCCCCTAAAAAGTATTTCAAATCCAATGCGGTTTCAGGTTATATTAGGTGCTTAATCCAAATCCCTGAATGTTCCCAACCAACCCAAAGGCATGAGCGAACCGAAAAAGCAAT
>CAZDUP010000344.1:0-1860 GCA_964508625.1 uncultured Thermodesulfobacteriota bacterium | reverse complement strand
AGACAAAGTATATATTCGTGACAGGTGGGGTCGTCTCCTCGCTGGGCAAGGGGCTTGCGAGCGCGGCCATAGGCGCGCTGCTTGAGTCCCGCGGCCTCAGCATAACCCTCCAGAAGCTCGACCCCTATATAAATGTAGACCCCGGCACAATGAGCCCGTTCCAGCACGGAGAGGTCTTTGTGACCGACGACGGCGCTGAGACAGACCTTGACCTCGGCCATTACGAGAGGTTCACGACGGCAAAGCTCACGAGAAGGAATAACTTCACCACCGGCCAGGTCTATGACTCAATAATACAGAAGGAAAGGCGCGGCGACTACCTCGGCTGCACTGTCCAGGTCGTGCCGCACGTCACGGACGAGATAAAGGGCAAGGTGCTCGCAATTGGCAACGGGGTCGATATCGCCATCATAGAGATAGGCGGCACGGTCGGCGACATAGAATCGCTCCCATTCCTTGAGGCAATAAGGCAGCTCAGGTTCGACCTCGGCAAGGAGAACGTCCTCTATATACATCTCACGCTCCTTCCTTATATATCGACAGCCCACGAAGTAAAGACAAAGCCCACACAGCACAGCGTCAACAAGCTCCGCGAGATAGGTATACAGCCCGACATACTGCTCTGCCGCTCTGACAGGGCAGTGCCGCCGGAGCTAAAGGCAAAGATAGCCCTCTTCTGCAACGTTGACAAGGACGCGGTCATATCCGCGCAGGACGTGAAATGCATCTACGAAGTCCCGATGGTATTCCACAACCAGGGGCTTGACGAGAAGATAGTAAAGCTGCTCAATATCTGGACGCGCTCGCCCAAGCTCGAAGACTGGGAGGCGCTCGTAAAGCGCGTCAACAACCCCAGGCACGAGATTACGATCGGCATCGTCGGCAAGTACGTAAACCTACAGGACTCGTACAAGAGCCTGCACGAGGCGCTCATACACGCGGGCATCGCGTCGAGCTGCAAGGTCAACCTCCAGTACATAGATTCAGAAGAGATAGAGAAGAAGGGGCCGCAGGCCCTTTTGAAGGGCATAGACGGGCTACTCATCCCCGGCGGCTTCGGCGGCAGGGGCGTGGAGGGCAAGATAGCCTCTATAAAATACGCCAGAGAGTCCAAGATGCCCTTTTTCGGCATATGTTTGGGCATGCAGGTCGCAATCATAGAGATTGCAAGGGACCTGTGCGGCATGAAGTTCGCCAACTCCTCCGAGTTCGACCCCGAGTCGCCATACCCTGTCGTGCATATAATGGAGGCGCAGAGGGCGGTGAACGCAAAGGGCGGCACCATGAGGCTCGGCGCGTACCCGTGCGTATTGAAGAAGGGCTCAAAGGCGCACGGCGTCTACGGCGCTACAGAGATAAGCGAGCGCCACAGGCACCGCTTCGAAGTGAACAACATGTACAGGGGAGATCTCGAGAAGGCGGGCGTCGAGTTCAGCGGCCTCTCGCCCGATGATTCGCTCGTCGAGATAATGGAGTACAAGAACCACCCCTGGTTCGTCGCCTGCCAGTTCCACCCCGAGTTCAAGAGCAGGCCGATGGAGCCGCACCCGCTCTTCAAGGGCTTTGTCAAGGCGGTAGTCGGCCACAAGCTCAATGCCTCAAAGGGTACGAGGACAAAGCCCGGCAAAAAGCCGGGGCGCGCAAACACCCGCTCACGCAAACAGGTCCAGCTGAATGAATCGGATAGGTCTTAAGGACTTCTCCATAGGCTCCGCGCTCTTCTTCATCCTCGGCCCATGCGTAATAGAGAGCGAGGAGGCCACCCTTTCCACCCTTGAGGAGCTGAAGCGCATAACGGCCTCGCTCAAGGTCCCATTCGTCTTCAAATCATCCTACGACAAGGCAAACAGGACATCAGTC
>CAZDUP010000343.1:0-2221 GCA_964508625.1 uncultured Thermodesulfobacteriota bacterium | reverse complement strand
CAGATGGACTTATTCCATGCTGCTACAGGCCAGCTTCCACCCTGTAGAGAGAGACAACGCCGCTCTTGTCAGACCTGCTGTAGAGCTCGAAGAGGCCAAAAGAGGACCTCATTTTACCCTCCATCGAGTACGGCTCCTCCGCAGGGTTTATGAAGAGCACATAATCCCCCTTCCTGATACTCCTGAAGTCGAACTCCTGTCCCGGGTCTATTACCACGAACTCTCTCGGGTAGAGCTGGTACCGGAGCCTCATCTCGTAAAAGCCGCCCTTGGGGCTGTCCGATGGAAAGGGGTTGAATAAAAAGGCCCTCGCGTCCTTTGGCAACAGCTCCTCTGCCTTCAACGCGAGCCTGTCAAATGGATTCATGGTCGATGCCTCAACGTCCACTTTTCCAGACTTCAGAAGCCACGCGACATTGAGCCCCTGCCACTCGGCCCTCAAAAGACTGATGGCGCCCAGGAGAAAGAGCGGCAGGAGGAGCAGAAGGATGTTCGACCTGGAGAGCTTCATCATCCGACCGTGTTGTATTCCCTTACCCTGAACTTAACGCCGATATCGTCCTCAGCGACCTTCCTGCACGCCTCGATATCGAGACCAGGCACGCTCACGACCGTGGCTATGACCTTGGCGATGTTCTTCTTAGCCTCTCTGAGGAAGTAGAGTATCGCCGGATAGGCGTTGTCGCCGAATGGCGTCTTTATGAGCTTCTGGTATGTCGCGGAATCAGGGGCGTTCATGCTGACGGATATGCAGTCCACGAACTGGAGCTCAGGTAGCACGTTCCTGCCGTGGACGAGGTTGGCGAGGCCGTCCGTGTCTATCCTTATCCTACAGCCCCTGCGCTTAAGGTGCATGCCGACCTGCTTTACGACATCGAGCCTCAAGAGCGGCTCGCCGAAGCCGCAGAAGACTATCTCGTCGTACTTCTCCTCAGGGTCAGGGCCAACCGCCGCGATTATCTCGGCAAAGCCCGGCTCCTGGCGGAGCCTCAGGTAATGCCCCTTCACCGTATATGACGAGAACTTCGCGCAGAAGTTGCAGTGATTGGAGCACCTGTTCGTGATATTGAGGTAGAGCGAGTTCCTTATCTGGTATGCTATCTTCGCCTTGTCAGCGCCTTCCTTAAGCCCGAAGAGCTCCTCTGCGTTAAGGGTCGTGATGCGCGCAACGTCCGAATAGGTGAGCCCCTTTATTTTCGCTATCTCCCTTGCCGTCTCCACGACGAAGGCAGGCTCGTTCCTCCTGCCCCTGTAAGGCTCCGGCGCGAGATAGGGGCAGTCCGTCTCCACAAGCATCTTCTCGATTGGGACGCTCTTCACTACCTCCCTCAACGCATCGGCCTTTCCAAAGGTAACGACGCCGGTGAAGGAGAGATGAAAGCCCATCTCGAGCACTGCCTTTGCCATCTCCTTTGTGCCGGAGAAGCAATGGAATACGCCGCCCATGTCGCCCGCGCCCTCTGCTCGCATTATATCTATGGTGTCAGCCTCAGCGTCGCGGGAATGTATGATGAGCGGGAGGTTCAATTCCCTCGCGAGGGCAATCTGCCTTTTGAAGATATCCTTCTGAACGTCCCTTGGCGAGTGGTCGTAGTAATAATCGAGTCCTGTCTCGCCTATGGCAACGAGACGGCTCCTTCCGTCAGCGCCCTTCTTTAATGCTATCCTCTTTATCTCATCCCAGGGGCCCTTGCCTGCAGCCTCCTTTGCCTCGTGCGGATGCACTCCGAGAGCGAGGTAGAGGAAGTCATACTTGCCGAGCACGGCCTGCACAGGGCCGAAGCCGTTCCTCTTCGACCAGCAGCCGACTGTGATTATGGACTTGAGCCCTGCTTCCTTTGCCCTTGCGACAACGGCGTCGAGGTCTTCTGTGAACCTCCTGTCATCGAGGTGCGCGTGGCTGTCTATCAGAAAATGGTTTTCCATCTCCGTTACTGTATCCTCGGAAAAAGAGGCGGCATCTTGTTTATCTTGGCTCCTGTCAGGGTATTGCCCCAGGCGACCGCCTCGTCGAAGCTCGAATCAGAGACCTTCTTCCCTGTGCCGAGGCTCTCCCATATCTTCTCGGCTGACCCAGGTATCACTGGCCAGGCGTAGACCGCTATTATCCTCAGCCCCTCTGCGAGGGTCGCGAGCACAGTCGATAGCGCAGCCTCGTCCTTCTCCTTCCAGGGCGCGGCCTTGTCCACATAGGCGTTCAATTCCTTCACCACCGCCCACA
>CAZDUP010000342.1:0-2251 GCA_964508625.1 uncultured Thermodesulfobacteriota bacterium | reverse complement strand
TGGAAGCGGCCCATACTCACGGACAGCGGCGGATTTCAGGTCTTCAGCCTCTGCAAGCTCCGTAAGATAACCGAAGAGGGCGTCCAGTTCAGCTCGCACCTCGACGGCACGAGATACACGCTCACCCCTGAGAGAGCCATCGAGGTGCAGGAGGCGCTGGGCGCTGACATAATAATGCCGCTCGACGAGTGCACGCCATATCCGGCTGACAGGGAATACGCCAGGGACTCGATGGAGCTCACTCACAGGTGGGCCAGAAGGTGCAAGGAGGCAAAGCGGTCCAACGGACAGGCCCTCTTCGGCATTGTGCAGGGCGGCATGTACGCGGACCTGAGGCGTTTGAGCGCCGAGGCACTCACGGCCATGGGCTTTGACGGTTACTCCATCGGCGGCCTGAGCGTGGGTGAGGAGAAGGGGCTCATGAAGGAGATGGTCGCGGCTACGGTAGAGCACCTGCCAAAGGACAGGCCGAGGTATCTCATGGGCGTCGGCACGCCGGAGGACCTGGTATTCGGCGTCGAGATGGGCATAGACATGTTTGACTGCGTGATGCCCACGAGGAACGCCCGCAACGGAACGCTCTTTACAAGGCATGGAAAATTGGTTATAAAGAATGCGCAATACGAGAGGGACCCGAGGCCCATAGAGGAAGGGTGCGCCTGCTATACCTGTACCCGTTACTCCAGGGCCTATTTGAGGCACCTTTTCATGGCCGGCGAGATACTCGCCCCGAGGCTCAATACCATACACAACCTCTTCTACTACACCTCTCTCATGCAATCGATGAGAAAGGCCATAGAAGAGGGAGCCTTCGCCGGGTTCAAAAAGAGATTTCACGAAGAGCGGCAGCCTTCAGAGCTGGCCGCCCTATAAAAAGGAGGATCCTCAAGTGTTTTTCTTCCCAGTTGCCGTTGCCTATGCCCAGGACGCTGCCCCGGCCGCGCCCGGACTCTCGGGAATCATGAGCATAGCCCCGCTCATCATCCTTTTCGTAATATTCTACTTCCTCCTCATAAGGCCGCAGCAGAAGAGGGCCAAGGAGCACAGGGCCATGATGTCCGCCCTGCAGAAGGGCGACTACGTCGTCACCTCGAGCGGCATCCATGGCAGGATTGTCTCTGTTAACGAGGACTCTGTGCAGGTGGAGATAGCAGACGGCGTAAAGGTCAAGATGTCCAAGGAAGCGGTCGTCACGAGAAAGACAGCGTAAACCATACACTTACAAAGGGCCGCCCAGTCATGGGGCGGCATTTTCTGTTTTTAAAGCAGGCAAGCGTGGCAGATGGAGCCGGCCCCGCGTGGCCCGGCGAACCTCCGCTGCCTGCCTAATATTCTGGAGCCTTGTTAGATGAGAAGTATCTTCTGGAGACTTGTCCTTCTGGCGGCGTTCACTGTGCTGGCCATAGTGCTCTTCCTGCCCTCGACGCCTATTTCAAAGAGGCTGCCCTCGTTCTGGGCCGACAACATCCCAAAGATAAACCTGGGCCTCGACCTGCAGGGCGGCATGCACCTTGTGCTCAGCGTAGACCAGGACAAGGCAGTCGAGAGCCACACCCAGAGGCTCGCAGGCTCTGTCGAAGACACGCTCAAGAGAAAGGGCATCCCCTTCTATAACGTCACAAGGCAGGGTGTCGACTCCGTCGCCGTGGCCTTCCCTGATGAGAAGAGCAGGGGTGAGATAGAAAAGGCTGTAAGCGACGAGATCGGCGTCTTCAACGCCCCGGTTACGCGCGACAGCTCGCTTCTTTTTACGCTCGAAGAGCAGGAGACAAAGCGCATAAGGGACTGGGCCATTTCCCAGGCGCTCGAGACCATAAGGAACAGGATAGACAAGTTCGGCGTAGCCGAGCCCATCATACAGAAACAGGGCGCCAACGAGCTCGTAATACAGCTCCCCGGCCTCAAGGACCCTGAAAGGGCCATAGAGCTAATAGGCAAGACTGCCGTCCTCGAGTTCAGGATCGTCGACGAGTCGATGAGCCCGTTTACGGCAGAGGCGCAGGGCCCTCCGCCGGGCTCCGAGGTCATCTACCAGCAGTCGGTCGATAAAGAGACCGGCGCGATGCAGAGGACCCCGTTCCTTGTCCAGAAGGACGCCATCCTCACAGGAGATTCCCTTGCTGACGCCAGGGTGGCCTTTGACAGCCAATATAATGAGCCGTACGTCTCCCTTACATTCGACTCCGCCGGAGCTCGCGTATTCGAGAGGGTCACTACACAGAGCGTCGGAAAGAGGCTCGCCATTGTCCTC
>CAZDUP010000341.1:0-2280 GCA_964508625.1 uncultured Thermodesulfobacteriota bacterium | reverse complement strand
GCGAGATTGTCCGTGGTCAGAGGACGCAGATGCCGGAAAGGAGGCAGCTTGCGCATTTTGTCCTGTCAGCCTTTTTCGGACACCTGTCCAGGATGCCGAGCCTGCATATGGCGAAGTCGTATTTCACCGGGTCTTTGGGGTCGAGCTTTTTAAGGGCCTCTGTCACCTCTTCGGCCATGCGCCAGTCAGGGCTCGTCCTGCTGGTAAGGCCGATGTTCCGCGATATCCTGGCGATATGCGTATCGAGCGGTATTATCAGGCTGGCCGGGTCAACGCCCTTCCATATGCCGAAGTCCAGCCTGTCGGCACGCCTCACCATCCATCTGAGGTAGAGGTTTAGCCGCTTGCAGGGGCTGCCGTCCACCGGGTTGGGGAAGAAGAACCTCACCCCGGCCTTTTGCGCGAGCGATTTTTTACCATATACCTCGGAAGAATCGAGCGAGAGGACGCCTTCGGAAAACGTCGAGAGCGCCTTTTTTATATTGCCGTCCTTCTTCGAGTAGCCCTTCTCAAAAAAGCCGCCTATGGAGCCTTCCTCCTCTATCATCTGTCTGGCAAACCAGACAAGGCAGGCCATGTCATCGCCGTTATTGAACCTGTGGACAAAGCCCCTGAACGCCTCTTTGCCCTTTTGCGGGTCGAACCTCTTCGTAAATCTGTACGGGGACGGCCCCATGACGCCCAGCACCCTTGCCACGCTCCTCTTTATGCCCGCGACCTTTCCATAGGCAAGAGACGACGCGATGAGGCCGACTATCTCGCGGTCCTCGGGGGTATGGTATCTGTGAACGAACTCCAGCGGGTCTGAGTCGAGGAAGGCAAGGTCAAAGGTCTTATAGAGTCTCTCAAGCTGCGCCTTGAGCTTCTTCATGTCCATAAAGACATTATACGGTCTTTCGTAATTTCAGGATACGGATTTCCGGCTGGTCAGGGAATATACGACCCGCCAGATACCGGTATGTACTGGCCCGTTATAAAGTCCCCGAGTACTGAGGCGAGGAAGACCACAGCGCCTGCCGCGTCTTTGGGCGTGCCGACTCTCCCCAGAGGCGTATTCTCGACAGTTGCCTTGACCACCCCCGGGCCGAAGGCCGCGATTGCGTCAGTCTCGGTAAGGCCGGGCGCGACCACGTTCACCTTTATGCCGTGCGGCCCGAGCTCCTTTGCGAGCACGCGGCCCATGCTGTCGAGGGCAGCCTTTGCAGCGCATTGAGTCAGGAAGCCGCCTGAGGCGGCGCGCGAAAGAGTGCTGCTTATGAGGATTATCTTACCTGACTTCCTTTTCATCATGTCCTTCAAGGCCGCCTGGATTGGGAAGAATATCGATTTCATCTCGCCTGAGAGCTTCTTCTCGACCTCTTCCCACGAGTGCTCGGCAAAGGGCTTCACAGGAAAGCCTATGTTAGCGTTGCAGACGAGCACGTCTACCCTTCCGTAGTGCTTTACGGTCTCATCCACGAGAGCCTCGGCCTCTTCCTTTACCGTTACGTCGGCCTTGAAGATAAAGCCCTCTCCGCCGAGCGTCCTTATATCAGCGAGCACCTCATCGGCCTTATCCCTGCTCTGGTTGTAGTTGACGGCCACATTCGCGCCGAAAGACGAGAGGCACTTTGCTATGGCCGCCCCTATGCCGCGGCTTGCCCCTGTGACTATCACGCTCTTATTGAGGAGCTCCATTCTCATAAGGCGTCCTCCCGTAAATAAGCCGTTTCAGATATTACATAAGAATATACCATGAATCAGGTATTCTATCGAGAGTTAGGTGAAAAAGGGCAAAAAAAAGGGGACTGCCAGACGGCAGCCCCCTTTCATTGAGACTCTTCAGAGCGTATATGTCAGGAATATCATACCTGTGTGCGCCTCGTAATCTTCAACCGGCCCCACCAGAGTAAGCACGTTCGGTATGGTCGAGCTCGCCGGGTCAAAGTTGTCGTATGCCCAGTCGTCAGACTTGTAGTCCTCGAACTGATAGCCTGCGCCGAGGCTAAGCTGTTTGTTGAGCCTGTACTGGCCGGTAACGTTGAGTGTGTATAGCTTGGTCTTCAGGTCCGGAAGGTCTTTCGGGATCGGCGCGACTGCTATGGCGCTGCCTGCCGTGAACTTTATGGTGCTGGTGGAGCGCGAGAATGCGTAGTCCACGTTGACGGCCACCCTGTTCTCTAAAAAGGAGAGCTTTGTTCCGATGCCGATGGTGTCCACGTCATCGTCATGCACGGCAGTCCAGTTCCTGGTCTCGAGTACGGACTGTACGTCCTTGTTTGACCCGGCGGTGGTGCCTGT
>CAZDUP010000340.1:0-2283 GCA_964508625.1 uncultured Thermodesulfobacteriota bacterium | reverse complement strand
GTCCTTCTCAATGCCCAGGGGCTGAGCTTCATCTTCAGGGGCTGACCGGCTGATGGCGCTTTCCGATAAAAAGCTCCCGATAAAAAAGATACTTTTTTCCATCTCCTTCCTCGCGTTCCTGCTCGTGGTCTATTTCATCGCGACAGGCCAGCCAATCGTATCGGCGCCAGCTCTCGTCGCGGGCGATTACCCTGCAACGCACGGACTGAACAGAAGGCTTGCCATATGGATGGCTGCGCAGATGCACCTCTGGTTCGCGGCATTCGTGCTCGCGGTGCCGATATTCGTACTCATCCTTGAATTCATCGGTGTCGTTAAAAAAGACGCCCGCTACGACAGGGTCGCCTACGAGTTCCTCAAGGTCAGCATGACCGCATTCTCGCTCACGGCCATAACAGGCGGGCTTCTCCTCCTCTCGCTCGTCATATTCTATCCGCAGCTCATGAGTTATCTCGCCTCCATATTCGGGCCAACGGCGCTCTATTACGCGCTATTCTTTTTGTTCGAGTCAGTGACGCTCTACGCCTACTATTACGGCTGGCACAGGATGCCGGAAGGCGCGCTCAAGCGCGTGCATCTGCTCATAGGCCTCGGCCTCAACTTGTCTGGCACAGGGCTAATGTTCGTGGCAAACGCGTGGGTGACATTCATGATGACGCCCGCTGGAGTCGACCTCTCGGGCGCCTTCAACGGCAATCTGTGGGAGGCCGTGAACAATCACCTCTGGAGCCCGATGAACCTCCACAGGTTCATTGCCAATATCGCATACGGAGGCTCCATCGTCGGCGCGTACGCAGCATACAGGTTCCTCTCTGCTGCGGATGACAAGGCCCGGGCGCATTACGACTGGATGGGCTACACCGCGAGCCTCATCGCGATCGGCGCGCTCCTCCCGCTCCCGTTCGCGGGCTACTGGCTCACGGCGGAGATTTATTCTTTCAGCCAGCAGATGGGCATCACGCTCATGGGCGGGGTCTTTGCCTGGCTCTTCATCGTGCAGGCAGTTCTCATTGGCGCGCTCTTCCTCGCCGCCAACTATTACCTCTGGTGCGGTTTCGGCAGGGGGAGACACGGCGAGCGCTATCACGGCTACGTCAAATACATAGCCTTCGTGATAACGGCGTGCTTTCTCGTATGGTTCACGCCGCATACGCTCATACTGACGCCAACCGAGGCGAGGGCATTGGGTACCCAGTACCACCCGTACCTAGGCCCGCTCGGGCTCATGCCAGCCAAGAACACGGCGGTAAATATAATGCTCCTCTTCACATTCCTATCTTTTCTCCTCTACAGGCGCTCTCACAGGACGCCGACTGTCTCATGGGCAGCATACGGCAAGGCAGCGCAGGCTGGCCTATTTAACGCAGCAGTCATCAACATAACCTTTCTCGGCGTCTATTACGGCTACTTCACCAATTCGCTATATAAGGTCGCCTCGTCAGTGCCGCAGGTCGTGACAACTCTATTCGTCATTGCCGCCTGTCTCGTAATCGAGTGGCTCATGCACAGGGGAGCTGAAAAGACCGAGTTCAGGTGGGGGCAGATGCCTGGCAGGAGCCAGTACGCCCTGCTGCTCATAGCCGTCTCGTTCACCTGGCTCATGGGACTCATGGGCTTCGTGCGCTCCGCGATACGGCAGCACTGGCACGTCTACGGCATAATGAGGGACGCATCTGCCGAGGCCTTTACGCCTTCCATCGCATACGCGGCCAAGGTCGTCTCCATTGGTACCATCATCTTCATGTCCATTATCGTTTTCATATTCTGGCTCAGCAGCTCTGGCTCGGAGGCTGTTGATGAAAAATAGCTTCCTTAAGGTAGCTTCCTTCAGCCTCGCTGTAATAGGACTCTATACCTTTTATTCGGTATGGATAATACCGCCCATCAACCCAGAGGCCCCTCCGGTGGAGGCGGTCGTTGAAGAACCTGTTACGGTGGATGAACTTATAGCCCTGGGAGAGCAGGTCTACAACGGCAAGGGCGCGTGCAGCCTATGCCACACTGCTGCTGCAGGCAGGGCGCCTCTCCTTGACAGGGCGGCAGTAGTGGCAGAGCAGAGGATAAAAGAGCCTGGCTATCATGGCAAGGCAACTGACGCTGAAGGCTATCTCCATGAATCGCTTGTTGACCCCTCTGCATACGTGGTGCCGGGCTTCGGCGCAGCCGGAAGCGGGGACAGGGTGAGCCCCATGCCTGACGTGAGGGGGAGCGCTATAGGCATGAACGAGACTGAGATAAGGGCCGTGATAGCCTATCTTCAGAGCATCTCTGGCGTGGAGGTTA
>CAZDUP010000339.1:1824-2286 GCA_964508625.1 uncultured Thermodesulfobacteriota bacterium | reverse complement strand
GTCTTCTTTGCCGTGGTCTTCTTCTTTGCGGTGGCCTTCTTTGCGGTTGCCATCAAACCCTCCTTTAGATTGTGGTTGAAAAGAAAACCTACATACCTTGTATCACTCTAGTATTTCGGTGTCAACACGATTTTCTTTAATTTTCTTTACACACGGAGACCTCTTTTTTCAATCGCGCTTGCAACGTCAACCCATGTGTGTTAAGGAGATTGATTGAGACTGAAAACAAAGGGGCTCATCACATGTCGATAACCGAAAAAGACGTCCTGAAGGTCGCGGACCTCGCGAGGCTCGCGCTCACTGAAAAGGAGACGGAGCTCTACACCACGCAGCTTACGCGCATACTCGGCTACGTAGAGAAGCTCTCTGAGCTCGACACCACAGGCGTCGAGCCTACGACCTACACTGTGCCGTTGAAGACCGCCTTCAGGGAGGACGGCGTACGGGAATCCCTCCCGCGCG
>CAZDUP010000339.1:0-1814 GCA_964508625.1 uncultured Thermodesulfobacteriota bacterium | reverse complement strand
CAGGAGCGCGGCTGCTTCAAGGTGCCCCAGATAATAGAATAGGCAATAGAGTAGGCAATAGAACGAGCTATAGAATAGAAACTTACAGGAGAAAACGTTTTGGACCTTACCTCCCTGACCATACACGAACTGTCTGAGAAGCTTAAAAACAAAGCGGTCTCGTCAGTCGAGGCAACGAAGGCCTATCTGAAGAGGATAGAAGCCGTAGAGCCCATGGTGCGCGCGTTCGTGACAGTCTCTGCCGAAGAGGCCATGAAATCCGCCGAAGCGGCTGACGCGCGTATATCCAAAGACGAGAACGTCACTGCGCTTACCGGCGTGCCAATCGCGGTAAAGGACATCTTCTGCACAAAGGGCATGCGCACCACCTGCTCATCGAAGATACTCGAGACATTCGTGCCTCCTTATGATTCGACGGTCGTGAGAAAGTTGAAGGATGCCGGAGCGGTCATTCTCGGCAAGAACAACATGGACGAGTTCGCGATGGGCTCATCGACCGAGAACTCGGCCTTCGGAAAGACGCTCAACCCCTGGGCCCTGGACAGGGTGCCGGGCGGAAGCTCCGGCGGCTCTGCCGCAGCTGTCGCGGCTGGAGAATGCTCGGCCTCCCTTGGCACTGACACCGGGGGCTCCATCAGGCAGCCTGCGTCATGCTGCGGCATCGTGGGCTTGAAGCCCACGTACGGCAGGGTATCGAGGTTCGGCATGATAGCCTTTGCCTCGTCCCTTGACCAGGCAGGGCCTCTGACAAAAGACGTAGAGGACGCGGCCATCCTGCTCAGGACCATAGCCGGGCAAGACCATCTCGATTCCACTTCGATAGATTCGCCCGTCCCGGACTATACCGCGAATTTGAAGACAGGCATAAAGGGCCTCAGGGTAGGCATACCGAAAGAGTACTTCATCGAGGGCATGGACCCTGAAGTGGACGCTGCCGTGAAAAGGCCCTCGACACCCTGAAGGCGCTCGGAGCCGAGCTCGTGGAGATAACCCTTCCGCACACGCAGTACGCGGTCGCGGTCTACTACCTTGTCGCCACTGCCGAGGCGTCGAGCAACCTCGCGAGGTACGACGGCGTGAGGTTCGGCCTTCGCGTAAACAAGACCGGCGGGCTCATCGACATGTACAAGAAGACCAGGGACCAGGGCTTTGGCCCAGAGGTAAAGCGCAGGATAATGCTCGGCACGTATTCGCTCTCAGCCGGATATTACGACGCGTACTACAAGAAGGCCTCGCAGGTGAGGACGCTCGTGAAGAACGACTTTGAGGCTGCATTCACGAAGTGCGATTGCATAGCTACTCCGACAGCTCCCACGCCCGCGTTCAGGATAGGCGAGAAGGTCGAAGACCCGCTTACCATGTACCTCTCGGACATATTCACCATATCCTGCAATCTCGCGGGCCTTCCCGGCATCTCGGTCCCGTGCGGATTCACGTCGGAAGGGCTTCCCATCGGGCTGCAGATACTCGGCAAGACGCTTGATGAGGAGACGGTCTTGAGGTCAGCATGGTCATATGAGCAGGCGACGGAGTGGCATAAGAGACGGGCTGAGCTTTAAAAAACAAAATAACGCATGTGTTTTCCTCCCCCTTTTCTAAAGGGGGATCAGAGGGGGATTACAAGGAATGAAATACGAAGCGGTAATCGGACTCGAAGTCCACGCGCAGCTCCTCACATCATCCAAGCTCTTCTGCGGGTGCTCGACGAAGTTCGGCTCAGAGCCCAACACGCAGGTAGACCCGGTATGCCTTGGGCTTCCAGGCGTGCTACCCGTTCTTAACAGGAAGGCGGTGGAGTACGCGGTCAAGATGGC
>CAZDUP010000338.1:1284-2318 GCA_964508625.1 uncultured Thermodesulfobacteriota bacterium | reverse complement strand
CTGTCAGGGAGACTGGCAGCCTGCTCCATGTCTTGATCGCGAGCTGGTACTTAGGGTTGTTCACATTGAGCTTCGGGATCTCCGGGACCCGGTTGAGGTGATACTGCCAGTAAAGCTGCCTTGGGTAGGCGTTCCACTTTGCCTTGAATGCCTCCCCGCCAGAGTCCACAGAGGACCTTCCGAGGTGGTATGACCTGTTGCCCTGCTCGCATGCGTGCTTCATCATCTCCCAGTATAGAACGTAATTTGCCTGGAGCTTCCTGTGCCTCGCAGGCGAGGCCGCCCACATGCCTTCGACCGTTGACCTGAAGTAACCGTTGAAAGCGCCTGCGACCGCCTCTCCGTTGCACTTGACTATGAATATCCTCGTCTTGTCGGGAAATACCCTGAGTATGTCCCTGAAGTAGCCGGGCCTGTATACCGGAGTGCCGAGGTCCCGCCACGCCTCGGAGAGCAGGCAATAGAACTGATCAAGGAGCTCCATGCCGCCCGATACGGCTTCAAGGCCGTTCTTGTAAGCCCTTCTGATGTTCGTCCTCTGTTTGGTGTTGAGTCCATTCCAGAGATCATCAGGGTCGTTCGAAAGATCGAGAGTGAGGCTCACCTTGTGCTCTGCCGTGGGCAGTCCTGCTCCGAGCCTCTTCATGCTCCGTATCTCCACGTAGTCGGCCCTGTATTCGCGTACCAGGGAGGCAGCCTTCTCAAGCAGCGCGCCTTCCGCAGCCTCTTCGCCGCAGGGCCCTCCGTAGTTAACGAACGGCATGGAGCAGAATATCTTCCCGAATAGGCGGCTCTTGAGGTAAACAAGAGGCAGGACGCCTTTTATCCGGCCGTTTTCAAAGGCCGCGAGATAAAAGGTCCGGTGGCCGAAGTTCCTTTCATTGACCTCTTTCCACCCGAAGAGATGGTAGAAAGATCCGCCGTCGGCCGTAGAGACGAACTCATCCCAGACCGGCCCATGGCTGCTGTCGCAGGTGACTACTTCCATTTCAGGTCCGGACCGCGCCAGGGTCACGCCTCGTTATCTGCCCTGT
>CAZDUP010000338.1:0-1274 GCA_964508625.1 uncultured Thermodesulfobacteriota bacterium | reverse complement strand
CCGGCAATATGCCTGCGTCCCCTCTCGTTCAGATGCCTTCCGTCGCTCGCGTACTCAGGGGCAAGGGCCAGGTATTCGCGGCCGTTGGCGCTGAATGTCTCGCGTTTTCCGCCTGGCCTGTATGCCTCAGCCGCGGCAAGGTCAAAGACCGGCTCGCGGCCATCGTACTCCTTTTTCAGGAGCTGGTTGAACTCGTTTCTCTTCACATTATCCGCGTAGCCGCCAACGGGCTTGCCCAGGAGCTTCTTCACGCGGGCCTTCCAGCCTGACTGTACGACCGTCAGCGGCACGGTCACGTGAATGAGCGTTGTGCCAGGATGCCTGGCCTTTAGCGCGGCCATCTCAGCCTTGTACTGTTTGAAGAGGGCCGCCACGTCTGTATCAGCCTTTATATCGACATAACAGTATTTATAAAAGGCAAGGTCGGCCTTGCCTCCGATGCCGCCGTTGAGGTAGTCCCTGAAGGCCTCGTTCTTTGAAATGGGCTTCATGTTCTCGCCTACCTTGGCATGCGCGAAAACGGCCCCGGAGAATGAGCGCGGTTCGTTGGTCTCCCTTAAATCCAGCTTTATCTGCGGCATCTCTCTCATTAGGTCTGAGACACCGGCGATGATGTTGTTGCCCACGGACTGGTGCCCGAAGAATATCTTCATGCCAGAAAGCCTCTTCCATTCGGCCTCAGGCACGCTCTTTATGTCTCGCGTCCCGGCCTCGCCCTCCCTGGCCCCGGCAGACGAGGCCAGCACCAGTGGCATCAGCAGCATCAGCAAAAAAATCATCTTCATAAAAATTCCTTTCTTTTCTAAAAAGTGCGCAGACGCGAGCTTATGACCGGCATGGCGTTCCTTGCGAACTCCAGGCCAACGCCTGGCGTCTCTTGGTCAGATTTACTCTGGCTCCATGAGATCACTACCATGTAGCCGTTGGTCCTTCGCTTGAGGAGGCCGTCCATTAGAACACTCAACTGCACAGGATAGATCCCGGACATGTCCCTGCCGCCCACATTGTACCAGTAAAGCACCTGGTATTCCCTGGGGCCGGAGCTCTGGACCGCATGGTTTACCTTGAGCATGCCTTCTTCGGTCGGGATATCTATCTGGCTTGACGCCTCATAGAGCGGATTGTGGGTGTAATTTATGAGCTCACTGCCCTGGGACTGCCTCTCGAAGTAGGCTATCTGGAGCTCTACCTGGCGGCCCTCTGCGTCAGTGTATATCCTGCGTAGCGTTGAATCCGCGTTATATATGTGGAACTGCCTCTTGGGGGAGTTGCTC
>CAZDUP010000337.1:0-2328 GCA_964508625.1 uncultured Thermodesulfobacteriota bacterium | reverse complement strand
TAAAATCCCGTGAATACTACTTAGCTCTTAAATTGCCGACCTTACTTGGGCCTCTTGGCACCGTACTTGGAACGGGCCTGCTTCCTGTCCGCAACGCCCATGGCGTCGAGCGTGCCCCTTACTATATGGTACCTCACGCCCGGGAGGTCCTTGACCCTGCCGCCCCTGATGAGCACGACCGAGTGCTCCTGGAGGTTATGGCCGACGCCCGGTATATAGGATGTCACTTCCATCGAGTTGGTGAGCCTTACCCTCGCGACCTTCCTCAAAGCCGAGTTCGGCTTCTTGGGGGTGGTGGTATAGACCCTGACGCATACGCCCCTTTTCTGCGGGCATGACTCAAGGGCCGGGGAAGCAGTCTTCACCTTGGGCTTCTGCCTGCCCTTGCGCACGAGCTGGTTTATCGTCGGCATACCAAAATTACCTTTCGATTTCTAATGGCTGGCGTAAATCAAAGCAATCTACCAGCTTTCAATTTCCTTGTCAAGGCCTAAATGGCCGTGAACTCACTTTATTCCAGAAAAACGGGAAGAAGTGATTCTAACACTAAAAGAGGGCCTTAATCAAGCGCGATTACGGCCCGGAGACCGCGTATTTTTTACGCGGTCTCCGTCACATCTCCCTCTGCCTGGGCCTGGGCCGGGGCCTCGGCAGGAAGCGGCTCGCCCAGTATCTCGGCCGCGAGCTTCGTGTAGCGCCTGAAGCCCGAGCCTGCAGGGACGAGACGGCCCATGATTACGTTCTCCTTCAAGCCCCTGAGGTAGTCTATCTTGCCCTCGACAGCCGCGCCCGTGAGGACCTTTGTGGTCTCCTGGAAGGAGGCAGCCGATATGAAGGACTCGGTCGAGAGAGACGCCTTGGTGATGCCCTGCAGGAGCGGCTCGGCCACGGCCGGCCTCTTGCCCTTGGATATCACGCGGTCGTTCTCATCGTCGAATATGTACCTTTCGACCTGCTCGCCTATGAGGAGGTTGGTGTCTCCCGGGTCCTTTATCTTGACCCTGCGGAGCATCTGCCTCACGATGACCTCGATGTGCTTGTCATTTATCTTGACGCCCTGGAGCCTGTAGACCTCCTGGACCTCGTCCACCAGGTACTTCGCCAGCTCCTTTACGCCGAGGACGCGCAATATGTCATGCGGGTTTGCGGAGCCGTCCATCAGGGGCTCTCCGGCCCTTACGCGGTCGCCTTCCCTCACGCTTATGTGCTTGCCCTTGGGTATGAGGTACTCCTTGGGCTCTCCGGTCTCGGGCGCGATTATGACCTTCCTCTTGCCCTTGGTGTCCTTGCCGAACGAGACCATGCCGTCTATCTCGGATATGACCGCCGTCTCCTTGGGCTTTCTCGCCTCGAAGAGCTCGGCGACCCTCGGAAGGCCTCCGGTGATGTCCTTGGTCTTGGTAGTCTCCCTCGGTATCTTGGCTACTATGTCGCCGGCCTTTACATTGTCGCCCTCGCCGACCGTAAGGATGGCGCCGACAGGCAGGAGGTATCTGGCCTCGATATTGGTGCCGGGTATCCTGTGGGTCCGCCCAGCCTCGTCCTTGATGGAGACGCGGGGTCGCAGGTCAGCTTCCTTGTAGGTCACGATGACCTTTGAGGAGAGGCCCGTTACCTCGTCGACCTGCTCCCTCATGGTCTTGCCGTCCTCGATGTCGCCGAACCTTATTATGCCGCCGACCTCGGTGATGATGGGGATGGTGTACGGGTCCCAGTCAGCTATGATCGTGCCAGGGGCGACCTTCTGCCCCTCGGGCACGCGGAGCCTCGCGCCGTATATTATCGAGTCTCTCTCGCGGTCCCTGCCCTGGTCGTCCTGCAGCGATATGTCGCCGTTCCTGTTCATGACGATGGACTCGCCCCTGGAGTTCAGGGCCACGTTCAGGTTGTGGTACTTGACTATGCCTTCATGCCTCGCCTCAAGGGTCGTCTGCTCGGCCCTCCTCGACGCTGTACCGCCTATGTGGAAGGTCCTCATGGTAAGCTGGGTGCCGGGCTCGCCTATGGACTGAGCGGCGATGACGCCGACCGCCTCTCCCATCTCGACCATCCTGCCCCTTGTGAGGTCCCTGCCGTAGCACTTGATGCAGATGCCTCTGGTAGACCGGCAGGTGAGCACGGAGCGGATCTTCACCCTGTCCACTCCAGCCTCTTCGATCCTCTCTACCTTGCCCTCGTCTATCTCGTCGTTTGCCTCTACGAGCACTTCCTTGGTGAAGGGGTCCACAACCTCTTCGAGGACGACCCTTCCCAATATCCTCTCTCCGATGGGCTCAATAACCTCTCCGCCCTCGACGAGCGGCGTCATGTAGATGCCGTCGAGCGTGC
>CAZDUP010000336.1:0-2347 GCA_964508625.1 uncultured Thermodesulfobacteriota bacterium | reverse complement strand
CCCTGTTCCTGAAGATGCCGCAGAGTTCCTCCATGACGCCGGTCATCTCGTTTCTCAATAGATAGGTTGACTCACCGGTGTCCCGCCTCCAGATTGCGGCAACATCACGGGCAGCGTCGCTCAGCGCGCTGTCCGGAAAGGGCTTTATATCGTTCGCAGAGCAGAACTCTGAGGCCTTTTTACCAGCCCTCCTGCCGAAGACTATGGTCTCAAGGAGCGAATTGCCGCCCAGCCTGTTCGCGCCGTGGACGCTCACGCACGCGCTCTCGCCAGCGGCAAATAATCCGGGTACACTGGTCTGGCCGTCAACGTCGGTCTCAACGCCTCCCATCGAGTAATGCTGCCCAGGTTTCACTGGAACGGGCCGCTCGATCGGGTCCACGCCCGAGAAGTTTATCGCGAGCTCCCTTATCTGAGAGAGCCTGGTCTTTATCTTCTCAGCCCCGAGGTGGCGCAGATCAAGGAGCACGCACCCGTCCGCGCCCCTGTCCTCTTCTATCTCGGTCTGCTCGGCGCGGCTTACCACGTCGCGGCTCGCGAGCTCCTGGACCTTTGGCGCGTACTTGAACATGAACCTCTCGCCAAGAGAGTTGACGAGATAGCCGCCCTCTCCCCTCGCGCCCTCTGTCATGAGAATGCCTGTCCTCGGCAGCACGGTCGGATGGAACTGGACGAACTCCATGTCCATCAAAGACGCGCCCGCATCAAGGGCGAGCGCCATGCCGTCACCTGTGGATGAGAGCGCGTTGGTCGTGGTCCTGTAGACCCTGCCGTATCCGCCAGTCGCCACGATGACTGACTTTGAATGGAGCCTGTGGAGCTTTCCGGCCTCGAGCTCCATTGCGATGACGCCTGCGGCCCGTCCGTCCTCGACGACTATCTTTACTGCGTGCCATTCGTCATAGATTGCTACGCTGTGCTTCAAGAGCTGCTCGTACATGACGTGAAGAAGGGCGTGTCCTGTCCTGTCAGCGAGATAGCTTGTCCTCGGATATCCTGCGCCGCCAAATGGCCTCTGGGCTATCCTGCCTTCAAGGTCGCGGCTGAATATCGCGCCCATGCCCTCGAGCTCGTGGATGTCAGAGGGGGCCTCTTTGCACATGACCTCAATGGCGTCCTGGTCGCCGAGGTAGTCGCTGCCCTTCACCGTATCGAACATGTGGGCTTCCCACGAATCAGTCTCCTTGAGTGCGGCGTTGATGCCGCCCTGCGCCGCGACCGAGTGGCTCCTTACGGGGTATATCTTGGAGACCACGGCAACGTCAAGGCCTGCCCTTGCAGCCTCGATGGCGGCCCTCATGCCAGCGAGGCCAGCGCCGATTATTACGCAGTCATGCCTTACCAGGGTCTTTCCTCCGGGAAACTGTCGAATTTCTAATTTAAATGGAGTCCAAAGTACATGGAAGAGATTTGTTCGGACTGAAAATGAGAGCTTATCAGCAATAAGGCGGGACGTCAATCATGGTTCGTGGACAAAAAAAAGGCCCGGCCATCTCTGGCCGGGCCTTCTTAACGAAAAAAGTTACTTCAACTGCCTCGCCCTCTCAAAACCAATTTCCAAAGCCTTCCTGTTGAGGTCGAGGAAGGCAGCCGGCACCCTGGAGAGCACCGCCTTTTCTATGGCCTCGTGGCTCACGACGCCTGTGAGCTCGGCTATCATGCCAAGAGAGATGATGTTCGCGACGATGGTCTTGCCGAGCTCGTCGCGGGCAGTGGAGATTATGGGGAAGCGCAGGAGCCTGAAAGAGCCCTTGGGCTCGTCCTTGACCTCGTCGCTGTCCACGAGGTGGATGCCGCCCTCCTTCACGTCAGAATGGTACTTTGTGCACGACTCCTGTGTCATCGCGAGCATGCAGTCTATGGCAGTTGCCTTGGGGTAGTCTATCGCGCCGTGCGAGATGATGACCTCTGCCTTTGACGCGCCGCCCCTTGACTCAGGGCCGTATGACTGGCTCTGCACCGCGTTCTTGCCGCCGTATATTGCCGCGGCCTCGGCCATGATTATACCGGCCAGTATCATGCCCTGTCCGCCGGAGCCGCTGAAGCGTATCTCGTATCTGTCGCTCATATCCAAATGCCTCCAAAAATTGAGGGACTATTTCTTCGCGCTTGCCTTTTCCTTGATAAGCATGTCGTACTGTTCGCAGTACTCGGGCCTCTCCACCTTGTGGAGGACTCCCCTCATGAACTTGCCTTCGAGCTTTTCAGGCGGCAGCTTGTCCGCCTGCTTTACGTTTACGGTGCCGTCCTTTTCTATCGCGTCCATCATGTGGGAAGCGCTCTTGAACTTGTTGGCCCTGCCGAAGTAGGTCGGGCAGGCGTCGATGATATCGACGACCGAGGTGCC
>CAZDUP010000335.1:0-2349 GCA_964508625.1 uncultured Thermodesulfobacteriota bacterium | reverse complement strand
TCACGGTGCACGCGCTTATCGTGCTGCTGCTCGTTGGCGGTCTATACTTCTATTCCAAGGTGCCTGCAAGGGAAGGCGAATAGCCCCCTTTTCAATTCCCCTGGGCGGCCAGGTACCTGGCCGCCTCCGGATGTCCGAGGCTTTCCGCCTCGCGTATGAGGCCGAGCCCCAACTCCTTCTCACCAGCCCTGTCATAGGCAACGCCGAGGTTGAAGATGATGGCCGCGTTCCCTGGCGCGAGCTCTCTTACCTTCTCAAGCTCCGCCGCGGCTTTTGCATACTCCCCCATACCCATTAATACAGCCGTCATGCCGAGACGTGCCTGGGCATTGGCCGGGTCGAGCCTCAATGCAAGAGCATAGTCCTCGACAGCCATTTCCTCGTAGCCCGCATTCAGGTATGCACCGGCGCGCCTTGAGAGCAGTGCCGGCAGATCAGTGTCAGCGTTCTTGATCACTACTGTGTAGTCAACGGCGGCCTCTTCAAACCTTCCGGCCGCCTCAAGGGCCTTTGCCCTTTTCATGTAGGCCTGTATCGTCGGGTAGACGCTTATCTCCTTTGTCCAGAGCGAAACCGTGTCCTTCCAGACCTCAGTCTGCTTTACCGTAAGGAAGCCGAGCATGGCTGACAAAAGCGCCGTAACGGCGATGGAGTAAAGCACGCGCCGCCTGTGGGCCGCAAACAAGGCAACGACGCCTGATATCAACAGGACAGGCCCTAATGACGGCAGATAGCTGTACCTGTCTGCAGCGGCCATGTCGCTCACCTGCACCAGGCCGATTACGGGAAAAAGCGTGACGAGGTAATAGAGCCAGGCCGCCTTCAGAGCCCTGCCCTTTAGGATAACGCAGGCGGCCGAGATAACGGCCAGGACGGCAAGGCTTATCCAGAAGCCTGAATTGAAGAACTCACCTTCGATCGGGCGCACGTAGAATGGCACGAGGTCTATTGGCGCGACTAACTTTTTGAGATAGAAAGCAACTCCCCTCACTGCAACGTCCAGCCGCTCGCTCAACGGCGACTGCGCGAGGCTTGCCATTGCCTCGTCCCCGCGCTGGGCCCATATGGTAGCGATTGCTCCCAATGCAGAGAGCGCGAAAAATGGCAGCTTCTCAATAAGGGCCTTTTTGAAGCCAACGGCCTCGAGGCGTTTCAGGGGGCAATAGTCAAGTATGAGGAGGACAAGCGGCAGCGTCACTGCCATCGGCTTGCTCAAGAGCGCTAGAACAAAGGCAAGGAGCGAGAGGGCGTAGAAGACGGGCTTTCTGCCATGCTGCGAATATCTCAACCAGGCGAGGATGGCGAGCAGGAAGAATGCGCCGCAGAGCACGTCCTTTAACTCAGACGCCCAGGCCACGGATTCGACGCGCTGAGGATGAAGGCCGAAGATAAGGGCGGCAAAAGCCGCTCCTGCGGTCGCGCCGCGCTTTTTCCCATCATTGATCGCAATGCTAAAAAGTTTTAACGCGAGGACAAAGACGAGGAACGTGTTCGCGGCGTGAAGCACGACACTCGCGATGTGATAGCCAGACGGGTCAAGGCCGAAGAGCCGGTATATGGCCCCGTAGACGAGCATGGTAAAGGGGTGCCAGTTGGAGCTTACGACAGCGGTGAGAGCCCACCTTAAAAAGGCCGCGCCGGAGAGCGCGAGCCCCTCGCTCTGGTAGACGTACGCCTGGTCGTCCCACTCGACAAAGCCGTTGCTGATGGACGGCAGGTAGACCGCTGCCGCGACAGCGGCTGTAAGCAGGCCAAGTAATAATGCTCTATTGGATCTCATGGTCTGAAAGGGTGAGTGTTCTTTTGATCAAGTTTACGATTTTTCGGGGAGAATGGAAAGGAAAGAGATGCCTTGGGCAACCTGCTTCTATGCAGGGCTCCTGTTGCACTCAGGGCAGTATTCCGTGAGCTCGTGGCCGCAAGTCTGGCAGCACCTGTGGGAATGCCCGACCCGGACCCCGCCCGCTGCCCCGGCCTCTGCCTCGTCGCCCTGGAGGTATACGACCCTCGAGAGCTCTTCTATTGTAGTGACCCCGGATAACACCTTCTTGACGCCGTCCTTGTGGAGCGAGATCATGCCGGATTCGAGGGCCGCCTCAAGGAGGTCCTCTTCCGGCGCGTCGGAAGAGATCAGCTTTTTCATGGCGCGGTTCACTGTCATGACCTCGAAGATGCCTGTCCTGCCGTGATAGCCGCTGCCGCCGCATTTGGCGCAGCCGGCTCCCTTGTAGAGCCTCGCGCCTGGAGGCTGGGTCCCGAGGAGCTCGACTTCATCGGCCGAGGGCTTGTAAGATGTCCTGCAGTGCTCGCATATCTTCCTTACGAGCCTCTGCGCTATGATGCCGTTCA
>CAZDUP010000334.1:0-2367 GCA_964508625.1 uncultured Thermodesulfobacteriota bacterium | reverse complement strand
CGGCGCAAGCTTTAGCGCGCCCGTGTACTGCCAGTACAATCAGTGCAGCCTCTCCTGGAATTCGCGCAGCGTCTCAATGAGCTCGTCGTATTCCGGGTAGCCCTGGTCATAGTCCTCTATGTACGCCGCTATCACCTCGAGCTCGTCAGGGTCGATAGTCTCTTCATTGGTTATGGCTGAAAGTACGTTGTCTATGACGTTCTGGACGTCCTCGGGGTGCTCAACCTCCTCGAGGTGTCCCCTGTACTCCGCAAGCAAATCATAAAATTCTACGTTCTGGTCGTTCATGTATGCCCCCGGAGCGTGGAGTTTTACGGCCCAATAAGAAATATAGCACAAAGGGCGCAGATGTGTAGCAGCCCTGCCGCTGTTTACAAATGCAGGTTGAGGGGTAAAATCAATCATGGGCGAGGCCGCAGGCAGCAGGGCCTATCTTTACAGGATAGACCGCGAGGACAGGATAACTCATGTGAACAGCGCGTGGCTCTCCTTTGCCGAGGAGAACTGGAATATCGACCTCGGCAGGGGCGTGCTCCAGAGGCCTATCTGGGATTTTATCGCCGACACGGAGACTCGCCATATCTTCAGGGCCATGCTTGCAAAGGTCCGGGAAAGCCGCAGGACCATATCAGTGCCTTTCAGGTGCGATTCCCCGCATATCCGGAGATTTATGGAAATGGAGATAGTCCCGCTCCCTGATAATAATGTGCAGTTCAACTGCTCCCTGCTGCGTACTGAACGCAGGCCGTACATGGGCCTCCTTGACCCGGCAAGTGACAGGTCGGACGAGTATTTGACCATGTGCAGCTGGTGCAAGAGGATCAGGCTCGGCGCCGACGAATGGGTCGAGGTGGAAGAGGCCGTAAAGCGGCTTGACCTTTTCGAGTCTGAAGGACTGCCGCAGCTGACGCACGGGCTCTGCAACGGCTGTTACGAAATCGCAATGGAAAAAATAAAAGAGGCGCGGACGGACAAGGGGACAGATGCCGCTTGATTTTTCCTCCATGAACCATTATCCTTTCGGCTCGCGCCGGAAAAAAAGGCCCCAGCGGAGATAACCGGCATACCATTCGAAGAGGAGGGCGCTATGGCAGGGTATCACGTCAACATCGAAAAGAAGTCGCTTGAGAACAAGTTTTTCAGGGAGGTCCTCTTTACCGGGCCGAACAGCCAGCTCGTGGTGATGTCAATAGGGCCGGGCGAGGACATAGGCATGGAGACGCACGGCGACGTGGACCAGTTCATACGCGTGGAGGCCGGAAAGGGCAAGGCCATCCTCGACGGCGTGGAGCATGAGCTCGAGGACTGCTCGGCCGTGGTCATACCGGCGGGCACCGAGCACAACATCATAAACGGCTCGAAACAAGAGCCTATGAAGCTCTATACCGTCTACTCGCCGCCGAACCATCCGCACGGCACCATACACAAGGACAAGGCTGAGGCAGAAGAGTACGAGAGGGAGCACCACAAATAACCGGCGCTAACCTGGCTTACAGACGCGGCCGGCCCTTCAGGGCCGGCTTTTTTTTGCCTTTTCCGGGTCCAAAGAACACGCCTCTTCCATGACAAATATCAGCATTCCTATGGTTAAGAAAATAAAGTCTCTTTTGCCCTTTTCCGGCTTGACAGCATTCCCTTGTTGTTATATCGTTCATATAACCGCAAACCATCACGTCTTCACATTCCTGTAAGGGGGTGGCTTTTTGACGCCCTGTTCTCATACGCGCGAAAGGAGGTGCCCTCGACCTGATTTATCCGTATCATTCCGGCTGAAAGGCCTGCGAACGCCCTTGAGCCGGCCCCCGAAAAAGCGGAGGAAATAAGAGAATGCATGCGCGAGGCCCTCAACTTGATCATCAGCCGTTCTCTTGAAGCCTTAAGCAGCCCTCGCCGAAATGCACCACGGGTCTCCATGTCTTCTCCGGCATCCAATGCCAGGTCAAATACGTCAGCACGCCAGCCGCCTCCGAGTGGGTGCCATGCACCCAAAGAGTTCGCTCGCATCCTATCCAGAAGCATCGATGTTGCAGATTCTGATTCGCAACGCAAGGCTCCAAAAAGTCTTTTGCTGCTCTCCTAAACCGGACAACCAACCTTTTAACTCGCAAAACAGAGGAGAAACTGTTTATGGTCCGTAAGCTCAGTCTCCTGTCGATATTAGTCTCAGCCCTCCTGCTGACGGTCTCGGGCACAGCCTCGTCACAAGAGGGTGTCCCAAAGCTCTCGGATGAGGAATTCACCAAGGCAAAACAGATATACTTCGACCGGTGCGCCGGATGCCACGGCACCCTGAGAAAAGGCGCGACCGGCCCCAACCTCGAACCCGCAAAGATGCGCGCGGTGCCGATCGAAGCCCTTGAGGTCATA
>CAZDUP010000333.1:0-2373 GCA_964508625.1 uncultured Thermodesulfobacteriota bacterium | reverse complement strand
GGGAGCTTGCCGACCTGAAGAAGCGTAGCGGGTGCCGCATGTTGCATGTATATCTCAAACGAGAAGGGCTTGTCGTCAATCATAAGCGCACTGAGCGGATATACGGCGAAGAACGCCTGTCCTTGCGGATTCGCAAGCGCAGGAAGAGAGCCGCGCAGGTACGGGTTGAGTTGCCGAAGGCGACGCGCCCCAATGAGCTCTGGGCCATGGACTTCATGCAGGACGCGATACATAACGGGAGGAAGCTCCGGCTGCTTACGATGCTGGACACGTTTACAAAAGAGAGCCTCAGGATCGAGATCGACACGTCGATTGGCGGCAAGCGTGTTGCCGCCGTTTTAACCGAGGTGGGGTCTGTACGTGGCCTTCCCGAGGGCATAATGGTTGACAACGGTCCGGAGTTCATAAGTAACGCCCTTGATGAATGGGCTTATAAGCAAAACGTCAAGCTTCGCTTCAGTCGTCCTGGCAAGCCCGTTGACAACGCCTATATCGAGAGCTTCAACGGAAGGCTCAGGGACGAATGCCTCAACCAGCACTGGTTTTTATCTCTTGACCATGCACGCAGGGTCGTTAATGAATGGCGCAGGGACTATAACGAGGATAGGCCGCATAGTTCACTCGGAAACCTTTCTCCGAATGAATTCGCAAGGCTTCAACAGGAGAAAATGCCTGAGGTAATCTAATTACGAATGGCACTAAAGATGGGGGTAGGCCAATCGGATTCCTGAACTGCGCCTCCGCACTCCTCATGTACTCCAAATCCATATACGATGCAGAATCTGGAGGGTGGAAAAAAGTACCCTAACCCGCATTTGTTATAAGAATGCGCGTTTGTTACAGACATCTTATCTGCACTTTAGGTGTAGGCATCAGCCATGCGTTCCTCGTTGACAAACACATCGGAAGCCAGTAATATTCATGGGAAATCCTCGTCAAAGGGGCTTTCCATGGACGGCAAAATCCGCACCAAAGAGAAGTGCCCGAAATGCAAGCGCAAGTTTGTCCTCACCGTCATCCCTGAAATAGGCCCCTATCCGCAGCTGGGCTGCGCCCCATGCCTTACGCGGCCCAGGAAGTACTTCATCGACCTCACTGCCAAGAATTATGGGCGGCTCAAATTGTATACCGATAGACAGGGCAATGCCTTATCCTCATGGCAGCATGCCGAGCGAGTTTTGACGGGAATACGATATGAAATAGACCAGCATATATTCGACCCCGCGAAGTACGCGAAGTCTGATATCACAAACTTCCTTTTCGAAACCCGGGTAGAGGCGTGGTATGCGAGCAAAGAGAAAGAGGTGGAAAAGGGGAATCTGGCCAGGAGTTATACCCTCAAGCTGAAATGCTATAAGAACCTCTACTACCTCCAGCACTTCAAGCGCATGGATGTCAGAGAAATCCGCACATTCCATGTGCACGAGTTTTATGAAAAACTTCCCCTCCAGAGCCATAAAGATGAGAATGAAAAGATAAGCCTCAAATACATCAAGAATATCATGAACGCCTTGGAAAACTTTTTCAATACGCTCCGCAAGCTCGATTATATCAAGGAGCAACCTGGTTTTCCTGTCATCACTATAGACCGCAGGACGCCCAAGTGGGTTGACCGCAAGACCCAGCTCGAGATATTAAAGGCCGTGCCCGAGGAACACAGGCCCCTGTTCAGCTTCCTCTGCTTCCAAGGCGTGCGCCCCGGAGAAGGCCGTGCTCTCCGGGTAAAGGATATCACCTTCAGAGACGAGTCAGTGATCATATCGAGGACGTTCTCCGGGGCCTTAAAGGAAGTCAAGGAACGCGTTAAGAGCAAGGTCGTAAAGCCAAGGGCCCTCAACCCGATACTCATCCCAATGCTCGAGGAGGCCTGCAGGAATAAACACCCGGAAGCCTATGTCTTCACGCAGCGGTCGGGCAGGCATTACAGCGAGAAGATGCTCAGGAAAATATGGGAGGCAGCCAGGGACAGTGTCGGGCTCGATATAACGCTATACGAGGCTACGCGGCATTCCTTCGCCAGTAATGCCGTGACGGACGAAATCCCCTTAAACATCATCAAAGAAGTGATGGGGCATACTGATATCAAAAGTACCCTCGTTTACGCATCCGTAAACCTGACAAGTCAGCGGGTAATGTTCAAGAAGCAGAGCGAGATCGTAAGCCTTGGTTCTGTCCCCAATCTGTCCCCAAGGCCAGAAGCGAGCACCAAAAAAATAGCTAAGTTATTGAATTTTAAAGGAATGGTGGAATGGCGGCGATGGGTTCGAATCCCCTCGTCCACCCCATTTTTCTCCTTCAAAACCAAGCGCCTCCCCTTTGAATCTCTTCAGCAATGAGTCCCTGAAATGTCCTCGGCAAATCCGATTAAATCGA
>CAZDUP010000332.1:0-2379 GCA_964508625.1 uncultured Thermodesulfobacteriota bacterium | reverse complement strand
GCGGGCCCGAAAGCCCGAAGGCGGCCGGTTGCAGGGTCGAGGCGGTCGTAAGCGTTGACGAGAGGGGGCAGATGGTGCTCCCCAAGGAGCTCCGCGACAGGGCGGGCCTTAAGCCGGGAGACAAGCTCGCTGTGGCCACATGGGAGAAGGGCGGCGAGGTCTGCTGCATAACGCTCGTGAAGGTCGATGACCTCGTGGGCATGCTCAAGGACAGGCTCGGCCCTGTAATGAAGGAGATGTTCTAAGGAGGGCTACTGTGAAAGAGAAGGTAAGGCTCGGAGAGAGGCCGAAGGCATGCTGCGGGGGAAATACGGAAGCTCAATGCTACGTTGAGAATGCCCCCTTCAGGACGGACGCTCTCCTTACATGGAAGGACCGTCTCGACCACCTGCAGTGCAGGGTCGGGGGCCACAGGATGAAGGCAGCGGTAAAGCCCGGCCTGTACGCGCTCGGGAGGCCTGAACGCAATTCAGATGTCTTCGTGACAGCCAACTACAAGATGAGCTTCGACAGCCTCCGCAGCTCGCTTACAGGCATGGACGCGTGGATACTGGTGCTCGACACAAAGGGAATAAACGTCTGGTGCGCGGCAGGCAAGGGCACATTCGGCACTGAAGAGCTCGTAAAGAGGATATTCACGGAAAAGCTCCATGAGAGGGTATCCCCCAGGAGGCTCATACTGCCGCAGCTCGGCGGCCCTGGAGTATCCGCGCCTGACGTTAGAAAGCAGACAGGCTTCAGGCCTGTCTACGGCCCTGTGGCCGCCGCCGATATAAAGGCCTTCATTGCAGCTGGTTACAAGGCAGGGCAGGGGATGAGGAGCGCCGAGTTCGGCCTGTGGGATAGACTCGTCCTCACGCCTATGGAGTTGAGGCCTGCCTTCAGGATTTTTCTCGTCTTTGCCATCGTGGTGCTTGCATTTTCAGGGCTGTCGCCTTCGGGTATATCGTTCTCGTCCGCGCTCGGGCTTGGTCTTCCGCTGCTGGTCTTTGCAGTAGTCTCGATATTCGCAGGCGCGTTCATTGCACCGGCCCTGCTGCCGTACATACCATTCAGGCCGTTCGCGATAAAAGGGTGGATTGCCGGACTCGCTGCCATGCTCGTTGCATGGCCCTTTGTGGATGCCCCCGAAGGGGCTGCTTTTGCCGCAATGTCGTTTCTTTTCTTCCCGCTCGCAAGCTCGTACCTGGCCCTTCAGTTCACTGGCTCGACTACCTATACGAGCCCTTCGGGCGTTGCAAGGGAACTGAAGCTCTCTCTGCCAATCTACGCTGCGGGTGTCCTTGTATCGACTATCCTCTTCATCGCATTGAAGCTCGGGGAATGGGGGATCATATGACGTACCTCAGAGGCGTATCCACACTTGAATATGACGCTGAGAAATGCAAAGGCTGCGGCCTATGCGCCGATGTATGCCCGCACGGCGTCTTTGTCATGGATAACAAGCGGGCGAGGGTGACTGACCGGGACCTCTGCATGGAATGCGGCGCCTGCATGAGGAACTGCGAGCACGGGGCCATAAAGGTCAATGCAGGGGTCGGCTGCGCTGCGGCCTTCATAAAGGGCATGGTAACCGGCGATGTTTCCTGCGGGTGTTCAGGTGAGTCGGACAAAAGCAATGGGGCGTGCTGCTGAAGTTTATTCAAACGTCCATTCTGATGATGCCCCGAGATCCTTCGGTCGCTCGCGCTCCCTCAGAATGACAATGATTGTGGTATCTGCTGGTTCAATTGTTCAACCCCGAACACTCCGGCGAAGTGAGGAGAGCATTTCGGCTGGAATAGGATGGAGACAGGCGCACAAAGCGTGCGTTAGAAAAGGAAAGCCCTCTCTTTGTAAAAGAGAGGGCTTTGGTTTAATCGAACCCAGTTCAGCCAATTACGCCGACATCTCTTCGATTGTCTTATAGGCCTGCTCAACAGCCTTGCCGATGTTTGCGGCATCCGGGCCGCCTGCCTGCGCGAGGTCGGCCTTGCCGCCGCCCTTGCCGCCTATGACCGGCGCGAGCCTCTTTATTATCTCTCCGGCGCTGTATTTATCAGAGAGGTCCCTCGTGACGGCGGCAAGTAGCAGGGCCTTCGAGTCCTGCGCTGCCGCGAGCACGACTATTCCTGAGCCGAGCTTTGTCCTCAGGGCGTCTGCCATGTCGCGCAGTTCCTTTGCGTCGCCCGATACCGTTGCCGCGAGTACGGCTACTCCCTTGACCTTGCGTACGGAATCCAGGAGCTCCCCGGCTGCGCCTGCCTTCTCCTTGGTCTTCAGGCGCTCTATCTCCCTTTCGAGCTCCTTTTCTTCCTCGAATACCTTTTTTATCTTCTCAGGGACCTCGTTCCTCGGCACCTTGAGAAGCGTTGCAGCCTCCTTGAGCGTGTCCTCGGC
>CAZDUP010000331.1:0-2391 GCA_964508625.1 uncultured Thermodesulfobacteriota bacterium | reverse complement strand
ACTGCGGCGTACGGCAAAGAGTACGCCTCATTCCTCGCTCCTCGACGCCTCGCATCTGGACCTTTTTGAGCAGCCTGAAAAAAGGTGTGGTTTACGATGGAATGATAAAAAGGCCCCGAAAGGGGCCTTTCGTTTTATAACAGAATTTTAGCCTGTCATTCTGACGAGCCGAAGGCGACGAAGAATCTCTGAGCATATTCACCTGCGTTTCGCTCAAAATGATAACAGCTTGGCGAGTGCTTGTCTTATAAAATATCAGGGCCATAAGGCGTAGGCGAGCATAGAGGTGGGGGAGGGACGCGCGAGCCGTGGCAGAAGGAGCGAGCGCGGAGGATGGAGGGAGTAGCGAGCCAACCTTATGCCCAGAACCGCGCGTCAGCGCGGAAAAAGGTCTTAGACCGATAGAGTAAAAGAGAAAGGCCCCTCTCGGGGCCTTTCTCTTCTTGATTATTTTACTTCCCCATGAGCTTCTTCAATTCCTTCGCCGGTATGTCGAAGAGCGCCCGCACCTCTTTTTTCTGAGTCTCGTATAGCGAGGGCACCTTCATGCCCTTGGGCGTCTTTTCCCTGGCCTTGCAGTTCTTCTTCAGCGGCTTGTCGATAAAGAGCCTGCCCCTGTGCCATGTGATGGGATACGTCCTGCATATGGTCGGCACTATCTTCTTCGGGAGCTTCTCGGTTATCCAGAGATAGAAGAGCGAGCAGCCCTTCTGCCCCTTGAGGTGGAAGGAGCACAGGCTGTCTTTCTTGCGCACGCTGGTCTCCCTGTAAGCGCCGCCTATGTAATCGGCGTCTATCTTCAGGGGTGTCGCGAAGCAATCCTCGACCTTCGCGCCGATGAGCGGCTCTATGAGATCCCTGTGCTTCTGGACGAGCTTTATGGTCGCGAGGTCCATGTCGCAGCCCCAGCAGCAGCACTCGTCCTTGCACGAGCTGCCGTAGCAGCCCTCGTCAAAGAGGCCGTTCTGGGACGCTATTTCAGCGTCCACCCTTGTGATCTTTATCTTTGTCGCGGTCTTTTTCTTCCTGGTACTGGTGCTGGTCTTCATCTCCGGGCTGCTCCTCCGTCAATTGTGATTATTTGAAATGCGTTTCAGGCGGGTATCTGTCAGGGAAGCCTGTGTATGCTCGCAGGGTCTACGATGATTTTATTTACGACGCCGTTGACTCCCCATGTGAACCATGCGTCGTCCTCGGCTGCCTCCCGTTCTTCTTCGCTTCCTGCTACACCTTCGAGCGTGACTATCCAGTCCCTTGTGCTTACCTTGAGGCTCGCGGCGTCAACGAGCCTGTCCTTCTCGAGAATGAGGCGAAGCGCGTCGCTCACTTCGTCGTCGTTGTCGCGCTCAGAGGGGACTACCTCGATGGAGTTAATGACATCAACCGAGCCAGGCACCCACCATGCAAGGGCGCCAGCGAGCCTCTTGTGGCTGAGGGACCAGACCTCTCCCTCAAGGTCAACAATGCCGTCTTTGACCTCGGCCTCTATCTTGAGGCCGGTAAGCGCGCCCTCTCCGGCGAATGCGTCGTAGAGATGGTTTCTTATCTCGGCGTCCGACATGCGCGCGGAAGGCTTGACCCGCAGCCTGTCCACGATGCCGGAGACGCCCTCAATGCCCATTGCAAAGAGCATTGCCCTCTTCTTCTGGGAGATATTCTCGACCGCGCCTTCGATGATGATGGAGCCGTCCACTGAAGCGACCTCGATGGGAAATAGCACGGGGTCGATGTGGAGCTCGTCCGTAAGATGGGCCTTTATGGCCTTTATGGGGTCTTTTGAGGAGTGTCCGGTCATTTATAGTTGGAAGAGCAGGATTAAAACTTCTGTTGAGTATAGCAGAGCATCTTGCTCCTAACAAGGTGTTTTTGGCGCTGAGCCCAAATGCAGATCACGGTCCGCAAGAGCGGATTTCAGCATGAAAAACCTTCACTTTGGCCTTGCATTGACAGTTTTTGTGTGTTAAATTATAGGAATTAAAACCCCTCTTACATCTAAAGTGGGCTCTTGCTCACTTTTTTTGTTTGGGAGAAAGAATCTCCCGCGGGGGTTGATTTTTTTGGTGGAGATTCGGCGGAGGAAGGTTGAAGCCTGAGGGCATAGAGGAGAGGATAGGGGCGCTTGTTGCGCCAGTTGCCGTATCGCTCGGCCTCGAGCTCGTGGACGTGGAGTTCACCTCGGAGCACGGCAGGAGGGTGCTGCGCATATACATAGACAAGCCGGGCGGGGTGACGGTCGACGACTGCGAGCGGGTCAGCAGGGAGCTCGGAACGATACTCGACGTGGATGACCCCATACCGCAGAGCTACAACCTCGAGGTATCCTCGCCGGGGCTGGACAGGCCGCTAAAGACCGAAAAGGATTTTACAAGGTTTACTGGGAAGAGGGCAAGG
>CAZDUP010000330.1:0-2413 GCA_964508625.1 uncultured Thermodesulfobacteriota bacterium | reverse complement strand
TCTATCTCATTGAGTTCGTCTGTCTTTGCAGCCTGGTCAAAGAAAGCTCCTTAGGTCGTCATACTTCTCCTTCACGCCCTGAAGGTCTTCCTTCAATTCCTCAAACATCTCTCCTCCTCCTAAACCTTGTCCCTATGAAGACGCCTGCGATCACTGTCGAGCCCCACGCGAAGACGTCGCCGTACATGGTGTAAAACGTAAGCCCTCCCTGCCTGAGGCGTATATCGTCTGTAAGGATCGTCCTCTCGAAAAGGCCGGTCTTCTCCCTAATCCTTCCGTTCGGGTCGATGACCGCGCTTATGCCGGTATTTGCAGAGCGAACGACGTAGCTCCTGTTCTCAATTGCCCTGAAGACCGACATCTGGAAGTGCTGGTACGGGGCCGAGGTAAAGCCGAACCACGCGTCGTTGGTGATATTGGCGAGCATCGTGGCCCCGTTCTTCACGTGCCCCCGGGCTATCTCCGGGAATATCGATTCAAAGCAGACAAGCGTGCCTATGCCGCCGCCCTCAAAGGCGATGGGCAGAGGCCCCGGCCCCTCTGAGAAGTCCCCTATCCCGGCCGTGAGCTTGCCAAAGGGGAGTATGCCCCGGAGCGGGACGTATTCGCCGAACGGCACCAGATGGTATTTGTCGTACTTGCCTACGGTCTCGCCCGCCGTGTTGATGAGAAAGGCGCTGTTGAAATACCGGGGCTCGTTGGTCGCTGGATTATAATTATAAGACGGGCTCCCAGTCAATATGAATGAGCCGGTCTTTCTCGCGAGTTCGCCGACTGGGCCTTTCTCTATCTTCTCAGGCTCGTAATAGAACGGTATGGCGGTCTCAGGCCATATGATGAGCTTTGCGAATTGTCCAGCGGCCTTCTCAGTAAGGCCGCCATAGATGGATAGCGTCTCTTCCTGGTATCTCCCGTCCCACTTGAGTCCCTGCTCGATTGAGCCCTGCGCAACACCTACCCTCATCCCGCTCCATCTGGCTATCTCGCTCTCAACCGACTTCATGCGCACCAATCCGTATGAGGTCATTGACAGGACGAGCATGGCCGCTATGGCCGCCGGCAGAAGCGGCAGCCTGCCGCGCTCTTTTCTAATGAGATGCCCGGCCATGAAAGAGAGCGCAGCGTTCGAGGCGACGACGGCAAAGGATATGCCCCATACGCCGGTCGTGTCCGCCACCTGTATGAGCGGCAGGTAATCAGACTGGGTGTAGCCAACGAGGACCCAGGGGAAGCCTGTGAATAGATGGCCCCTGACGTATTCGAGCGCCACCCAGAACGCGGGGAGCAGCAGAAGCCTCGCTGTCCTGTCCATCCCGGCGGTCAGTGTTGAAAAGAACCCGAACAGGCCCCAGTAGAGGCTGAGATACAGCACGAGGAGGAGCATGACCCCGATGCTCGCCGCGACAGGCACCCCTCCGTAGTTGCTCATCGAGTGGACGACCCAGTAGACAGAGCCGAGAAAGAAGGCGAAGCCCGAGACGAGGCCGAGGAGGAATCCCTTTTTGCCACCCTGGCCCTCGAGGCTTAACAGGAGCGGGACGAGCGCGAACCACGCCAGAAAACCGAGGCCGAAAGGCGGGAAGGCGAGCACGAGGACAAGGCCCGAGATTATGGCTGAGAAAAGGCGTATCATCATTTCAGCGTCATGAAGAATATGCGGAAGACAAGGAGCGTCAGGCCGAAGCCGAGGAGGCCGCCAAGGGCTATCTCGAGCCTGGTGTGTATGCCGCCCAACAGCCTCGAATGGCTGACCATTGCGGCGAGCGCGAACGAAAGTATCACGACCAGGGGGTTCAACGTAAGAAGGCTTATGCTAGTGAAGAGAGAGAATGCGACCGCCGAATGTCCGCTCGGCATGCCCCCGTGGAGCGGCGCGCCTTTGCCGTAGAGCGCCTTGAAGACCACGACGGCAATGAGGACGAGGAGGAGCGAGATGACTGCGATGTGGCCCGAGAGCATCCTTGCGTCGCGTAGAGCCAGGGACATCGGGTCGTGGATGTACTTTGTGAATATCATGTAGACCATGATGGCCACCCCGACCGATGCTATGAGGACCGCCCCTGCGGAGACGTCCTTCGCGTTCTTCGCCTTTACGTGGTATTTCTCCTCGACGAGGTTCACTGCCTCCTCGACAGCCGTGTTCATCATCTCGGCAAAAAGGAGTATCAGCACCGACATGACGAAGAGCACGAACTCGACCATCGGGAGCTCAAGGAAGAGGCTTAAAAAGAGCGCGGCAGCGGCTATGACGTAGTGGTACCTTATGTGCCGCTGCGTTTTGAAGGCGTATATGACGCCCTCGATGGCGTAGTTCAGGCTCTCGAACCAGTTCCTCGGCTTTCTTACCTCGCCGTTGTCCATCTGATTATTCTAACTCAGGAGGCCCGAAAAATAAAGCAGGCTCACGGCAGCC
>CAZDUP010000329.1:0-2416 GCA_964508625.1 uncultured Thermodesulfobacteriota bacterium | reverse complement strand
TTACTCTATTATCTTAGTGACAACGCCCGCGCCGACCGTCCTGCCGCCCTCGCGGATGGCGAAGCGCAGGCCCTCTTCCATGGCTATCGGGGTTATAAGCTCGACGTCTATGCTGATGTTGTCGCCGGGCATGACCATCTCAGTGCCTTCGGGCAGCTTCGCTACACCCGTGACGTCTGTGGTCCTGAAGTAGAACTGCGGCCTGTAGCCGTTGAAGAACGGCGTGTGGCGGCCTCCCTCTTCCTTCGTGAGGATGTAGACCTCGCCCTTGAACTTGGTGTGAGGGGTGACTGAACCGGGCTTCGCCAATACCTGGCCCCTCTCGACATCTTCCTTCTTCGTGCCACGCAGAAGCGCTCCGATGTTGTCTCCGGCGCGGCCCTCATCGAGGAGCTTCCTGAACATCTCAACGCCCGTGACAGTGGTCTTCTGAGTGGGACGAAGTCCTATTATCTCTATTTCCTCGCCTACCTTTACAACACCCCTCTCGACCCTGCCCGTGACGACAGTGCCGCGGCCCGATATCGAGAATACGTCCTCAACAGGCATGAGGAAGGGCTTGTCTATCTCCCTCTTGGGGTCAGGGATGTAGGTGTCGAGGGTCTCTGTGAGCTCGTGTATCGCGCCGCACCACTGGCACTCCTTCTTGCCGCAGCCGCACTCGAGAATCTTCAATGCGCTGCCCTTTATGACAGGGATGTCGTCGCCGGGGAACTTGTACTGGTTAAGAAGCTCCCTAACTTCGAGCTCGACGAGGTCCAGAAGCTCCTTGTCATCGACCATGTCGACCTTGTTCAGGAAGACTACGATGTAGGGGACGCCGACCTGCCTGGCAAGGAGTATATGCTCCCTGGTCTGGGGCATGGGGCCGTCAGCCGCCGAGACGACGAGGATAGCGCCGTCCATCTGCGCAGCTCCTGTTATCATGTTCTTTACGTAGTCTGCATGACCCGGGCAGTCTATATGGGCGTAGTGCCTCTTGTCGGTCTGATACTCGACGTGAGAGATGGAGATGGTGACTCCGCGCTCCCTCTCCTCAGGCGCCTTGTCTATATTCTCGTACGCCAGGAACTCGGCATATCCCTTCGAGGCCAGGACCTTCGTGATGGCCGCTGTCAGCGATGTCTTGCCGTGGTCAACGTGGCCTATCGTGCCGACGTTCAGGTGCGCCTTCCCTCTCTCGAATTTAGCCTTGCTCATTTTTTATTCCTCCGGAAAAAAGCGTTTTAGAATTTACTTCGCCTGCACCTTTGCAGTGAGCACCTCGGTTACCGAGTTAGGCACCTGCTCATAGTGCGAGAACTGCATCGTATATGAAGCCCTGCCCTGGGTCTTTGACCTCAGGTCAGTGGAATAGCCGAACATGTTGGCGAGAGGGACGTTTGCCCCTACGACCTGGAAGCCGCCCCTTGACTCCATGCCCTGTATCTTGCCCCTTCTCGAGTTGAGGTCGCCTATGACGTCCCCCATGAACTGCTCGGGCACAACGACCTCGACCGACATGATGGGCTCGAGGAGAATGGGCCCGCGCTCTTCACCGCTTCTTTGAAGGCCATGGAGCCGGCTATCTTGAAGGCCATCTCAGAGGAGTCGACCTCGTGGTACGATCCATCATAAAGAGTGACCTTGACATCGACCACAGGGAAGCCTGCGAGCGAGCCGCTCTCAGCCGCCTCCCTCATGCCGTTCTCGACGGGAGAGACGTACTCCTTGGGGATGGATCCGCCGACGATCTTGTTGACGAACTCGAAGTTCTTGCCCTTCTCGCCCGGCTCTATCTCTATATAGACGTGGCCGTACTGGCCCCTTCCGCCAGTCTGCCTGATGTACTTGCCCTCTGCCTTGGCCTTCCTGGTGATGGTCTCCCTGTAGGCGACCTGCGGCTTGCCGACAGTCGCCTCGACCTTGAACTCTCTGAGCATCCTGTCGACAATGATCTCGAGATGGAGCTCGCCCATGCCAGAGATGATGGTCTGGCCGGTCTCCTCGTCCGTCTTGACGCGGAAGGACGGGTCCTCTATGGAGAGCTTCTGGAGCGCTATGCCGAGTTTTTCCTGGTCAGCCTTTGTCTTCGGCTCAATAGCTATCGAGATGACCGGCTCAGGGAACTCCATTGCCTCGAGAATAATCGGCTTGTCCGGATCGCAGATGGTGTCGCCCGTAATGGTGTACTTGAGGCCGACCGCGGCCGCGATATCGCCGGCGTAGACCTCTTTGACGTCTTCGCGCTTGTTGGCGTGCATCTTGACGAGCCTGCCTATCCTCTCCTTCTGCTCCTTTGTGGAGTTGAAGACATAGGAGCCCGCGGTCATGCAGCCAGAGTATACACGGAAAAATGTAAGCTGGCCAACGAACGGGTCGGTCATTATCTTGAACGCGAGGGCCGAGAACGGGGCGTTGTCTTCCGTGGGCCTCG
>CAZDUP010000328.1:0-2421 GCA_964508625.1 uncultured Thermodesulfobacteriota bacterium | reverse complement strand
CGATGACAGGTATCCTGTACTTGCGCCCAAGCTTCATGATCGAGGCCATGTCAGCGCACTGGCCGTAGAGGTGCACGGGGATTATGGCCTTGACCCTCTTGTTCTTCCTGAGCGCGTCCTCGAGCTTAATGGGGTCGATATTGTATGTGTCAGGGTCTATGTCAACGAAGAGAGGGACTGCGCCGAGGCGCGCTATGGAGCCTGCGGTTGCGAAGAAAGTGAACGGGCTTGTCGCTACCCTGTCGCCGGCCTTTACCCCGGCTGCCATGAGCGCCAGGAGCAGGGCATCAGTTCCTGAGGCCACGCCAATGGCGAACTTCGCGCCGCAGTAGGCCGCCACCTCTGATTCAAGGCCTGCCACGTTCTTCCCGAGCACGTAGTGCTGGGAATCGCAGACCGTCTTTATCTCCGAGAGGACTTCTTTGCGTATCTTGCGGTACTGGGCCGCAAGGTCCAACAACTGAACTTTCACGAACCGGCTCCTGTAGTCTGTATTATGGTGCTGTTATATTTTTTCACCCCTCTTTTTTAAAGAGGGGCTGGGGGAGATTATCCGTTGGAATCCCCCTCTGTCCCCCTTTAGAAAAGGGGGAGGAAATGATTACCCGGCTTCCCTCTCACTCTTCCTGACGTTGTCTATTATGCCGTTTATGAACGCCCCGGATTCCTCTGACCCGTAGCGCTTTGCGAGCTCGACCGCCTCGTCTATGACTACCTTGTAAGGGACGTCCTTTGAGTACAAAAGCTCCCAGACCGCGATCCTCAGTATGTTCCTGTCGATGACGCCCATGCGGCCGACCTTCCAGTTCTCGGAATGGCGGTCTATGGTCGCGTCTATACCGGGGAGGGTCGAGGTAACGCCGAAAACGAGCATCTCGCAGTACCTCCTTGCCTCAGTGCCTGGAAGGAGCTCTTCGAAGCTGTCTTCGGCGGGCGGGCCGGGAGAGATGTCTATCCTGTAGAGTATCTGTAGGGCGGTCTCCCGCGCTTTTCGCCTGACGCTCATCCTGAGTTAAGCTATTTCCCTTTTCCGATGGTCTTGAGGAGATTTGCCATCTCGATTGCGGTAAGCGCGGCGTCCCTGCCCTTGTTGCCGGACTTGGTGCCCGCCCGTTCGATGGCCTGTTCGAGGTTGTCAGCCGTGATGATGCCGAAGGAGACAGGCGTGCCGTGGTCAAGAGCGACCCGCGCTATGCCCTTTGCCGCCTCTCCGGCAACGTAGTCGAAATGAGGTGTCGCGCCTCTTATTACGCAGCCCAGGCAGAGTATCGCGTCGTAGCGTCCGGACTCGGCAAGGGTCTTGGCAGCTACCGGGATCTCGAAGGAGCCGGGGACCTTAACGACGTCGATATCCGAGTCGGCCGTGCCGCTACGCACCAGCGTATCGAGCGCGCCCTCGAGGAGCCTGCCGCTGATGAAGTCGTTGAACCTTCCCAAAACTATGGCGACTTTGAGCCCCTTGGCGCTTAAGTTCCCCTCAAGTATCCTCGGCATAAACCCTCCCATATGGAGTTTCTTCGAATCCGGCTAAATATACAACTTAAAAGGCGTTCCAGGCAATCCCTATTTTTCCGTCTCGTCCGGACAGGTCTCGAAATAGCCGTCGAGGTTCGATATCAGATGGCCCATCTTGTCCTTCTTGACCTTGAGGTACTTGAGGTTCTTCTTGTGAGGGGTGGATTCTATGGGGACCCTCTCCACTATCTCGAGGCCGAAGCCCTCGAGGCCCTTTATCTTCTTGGGGTTGTTGGTCATGATGCGCATCTTCCTGACTCCAAGGTCAAGGAGTATCTGCGCGCCGATGCCGTAATCGCGGAGATCGGCCTTGAAGCCGAGCTTCTCGTTGGCCTCAACCGTATCGAGCCCCTTGTCCTGGAGCGCGTAGGCCCGTATCTTGTTGACGAGGCCTATGCCGCGCCCCTCCTGGTGCATGTAAAGGAGTATGCCCCTGCCTTCCTTCTCTATCATCTTCATCGCGCCCTTCAACTGCTCGCCGCAGTCGCAGCGTTCGCTGCCGAATACGTCGCCGGTGAGGCACTCGGAATGGACCCTCACGAGAATTGGCTCCTCCGGGTCTATCTCGCCCTTCACCAGGGCGAGGTGCTCATGCGTGTCCACGTCGTTCGTATAGGCGATAGCCCTGAACTCTCCGCCGAAGCGGGAAGGGACGACGGCCTCGGCCGCCCTCTTCACGAGCCTGTCCTTCTTGAGCCTGTACTCGATGATGTCCGCGATGGTGACTATCATGAGGCCGTGCTCCTTGGAAAAGGCCTCCAGGTCCTTCATGCGGGCCATGCTGCCGTCCTCGTTCATTATCTCGCAGATGATGCCAGCGGGCTTGAGCCCGGCAAGGCGCGAGAGGTCAACGGAGCCTTCGGTCTGGCCCGTGCGCACGAGCACGCCGCCGGTGCGGGCGCGAAG
>CAZDUP010000327.1:0-2424 GCA_964508625.1 uncultured Thermodesulfobacteriota bacterium | reverse complement strand
TACCCGCGCTCGAGGGCCTGCTGCCTCCAGGGCACGAAGCCCTCGTCTGTGGCGACGTTGTTCTGGACAGCCGCCTTCAAGCTCTTGACAGCCCTGCCAGCAGGGCCCCTTGACAGCGGAGAGTCGTCGAGGGCGACCTTTATCGACGCCAGATAGCCCTGCTCAAAGCCCGCGTGTGCAGTCGGCACTATCACCTTCGAATTGATGTCCGGGAGCCCTATCCACGCCATCCTGAAGCCCAGCTTCACGGCGGTCTCGCATATCCTCCTCAGCCTGAAGTCCAGGTCGAGCTCGGTCATGCCCTGGGAGAAATCAAAGAGCGCCTTTTCCCTGTCAGCGTTCCTCTTCTCCTCGGTTATGTCCTCCATGACGTGTATAGACGCGAAGCTCGCGCCGCTTGTGATGTAGAAGTTGACCTTGTAGACGCGGCCCGTATCAGGCACCGCCACTTCCTCGGCCCCGAAAGACGGCGCCGTGTCAGAGACCTTCTCCACGCAGCTCCTGAAAGGGCCCTTCATCTTCGGGAAGACATCGTAATAGCGCTTGCCGATTATCTCCTTGAAGGGCATGCCGGAGAGGGCCTGGTAGGCACGGTTGCACTTCAATATCCTCATCTCCTCATCGTGTATGATTATGGGGTCGAGGATGCTGTCGAAGGTGGCCTCCCATTCCTGCTTTGACTTGAGGAGCCCCTCGGCGTAGGCGTTGTTGTCCTCGAGGAGATAGAGCATGGCCCTCCTCGTCTTCTCGAATTCCCTCTCCCGCTCCCTCGCCTTCGCAAGCTCCTCCTTGAGCCTCTCTATCTCTGCGAGAAGCCCGTCCTTGCGCGCAAGATTGTCCATATGGGTCGTCTCCTGCGTTCAGATAACGGCAAGTTGAATGTCGATGATGGTTTTGTTTCGGGACAACAGAATCGGGAGGAATGTATCCGGGGTGTGCCAGCCTTGTGATTATATCAGGTCATGGGAAAAATGGCAGCCCCTCGGGGCGCGCTTTCACGCCCTTACTGATGAGAGCCTTTTTTTCATCTCGCCTATGGTGGCTTTGTAGTCAGGTGTGGAGAATACGCCTGAGCCTGAGACAAAGACGTCGGCCCCGGCAGCGGCTACCTCTGCTATGTTGCCGGTCTTGATGCCGCCATCCACCTCGAGCTCGATATTTCTGCCAGAGGCCGTTATCATCTCTCGAAGAGTCCTTATCTTGGCGAGGCTCGACGGGATGAAGCCCTGGCCGCTGAAGCCCGGGTTTACGGACATGACGAGGACGAGGTCTACCTCGTCCATGATTGCGTCAAGGGCGCCTGCCGGAGTGCCGGGGTTTAAAGAAACGCCTGCCTTGAGGCCGTGCCCCTTTATGGCCTGCATGGCCCTGTGCAGGTGCGTGGCAGCCTCAACGTGGACCGTTATAATGGAGCTCCCTGCCTTCGCGAACTCGTCTATGTACCTCTCCGGCTCCGCAATCATGAGGTGCACGTCAAGAGGCAGCGAGGTGGCCCTCTTTATGGCCTCGACGACAAAGGGGCCTATGGTGATGTTCGGCACGAACCTGCCATCCATGACGTCTACGTGCACGTAGTCGGCACCGCCCTTCTCTATGGCCTTTAGCTCGTCGCCGAGCCTCGTGAAATCAGCTGAAAGTACGGAAGGTGATATCTTCATCTGGCCGCCTGTAGATGAATTGTGAATCGAGGCTCAATTTTTAACAGATTCGGCGTGAGATGTCCACCCTTAATCAGCAATAGAGCGGGCTTTTGCACGTAAGCACCTGCTCTGCCCTTGTCCCTGACCTGTATACCGTCACGCCCTTGCACCCGAGCCTCCATGCCGCGAGGTAGGCCTCCCTCACGTCATTGGCCGTTGCCCCGGGCGGCAGGTTTATGGTCTTCGATACCGCGTTGTCGGTATGCTTCTGGAAGGCGGCCTGCATCTTTATATGGTCTTCCGGGGTTATCTCGTATGCCGTGACGAATATATCCTTTATCTGTTCAGGCACCTCGTCGCGGTCCCTGATGTCTCCGCCCCTGGATATGTGCTCTATGAGGCTTTCGTTGTAGAAGCCCTCTTCTTTCGAGACCTCGGCCACAAGCGGGTTCACCTCCGGGATCTTCACACCGTTCAATACCTGCCTTACGAAGCTCAGCGAATAAAAGGGCTCTATGCCTGACGAGCACCCGGCTATGATGCTGAGCGTCCCTGTTGGCGCTATCGTCGTGACGGTCGCGTTCCTGACCGGCGCAACGCCAGGGACGTCGAAGCGGCTGCCCCTTATATTGGGGAACGGGCCGCGCTCAGAGGCGAGTAGCCGGGAGGCCTCCCACGCCCTGGAGCTTATGAACTTCATGAGCTCCTCAGCGAAGCCGAGGCTCTCGGGGGCGCCGTACCTCATCCGGAGGCGCACGAGCAGGTCAGCGAAGCCCATTACCCC
>CAZDUP010000326.1:0-2427 GCA_964508625.1 uncultured Thermodesulfobacteriota bacterium | reverse complement strand
GGCAGCATAAGAGGCATTCGCGGAGAGGTGTTCAAGAAGAGGAAAGACGGACTCCTTGAGTTCTCTGGGCTTAAACCTTTTCTCAAGAGGAGGTCGGGGCAGCTGTCCGGGGGCATGCAGAAGAAGCTGGCCTTGAGCTGCAACCTGATACACGAGCCGGATCTCCTTGTACTCGACGAGCCGACATTGGGCGTGGACCCTCTTTCGCGAAGACATCTCTGGGAGATGCTCAAAGAGTACAACAGCCGAGGGAAGACGATCATACTCACTACTTCCTATCTGGACGAGGCGAAAAGGTGCACCAGGCTTGGGTTCCTTCTTGACGGCGAGCTTGTGGCCTGTGACAGGCCGGACGCCTTTGGGGAGGACCTTGAAGAGGTCTTCGCTTCGCGGATAAAAAAGGCTGAATGGGTCAGTACCGTGCCGTTCGGTAAGAAAGCCGCAGGGGCAGGGTCAGTGAGGATAAGAGGCCTCAGGAAGACATTCGACGGGTTTACAGCCGTGGACATGAACGAACTCACGGTTGAAAGCGGAGAGGTATTTGGGCTTCTCGGCCCCAACGGCTCAGGTAAGACGACCACGATAAAGGTCCTTTGCGGCCTTCTTAGTCCATCGGAAGGCGAGGTTGAGGTAGCCGGGGTGGATGTCGCGAGACGGCCGGAGATGGTTCGCGGCAGGATCGGCTACATGTCCCAGAGGTTCTCTCTATACCTCGACCTCACCGTGAAGGAGAATATAGATTTTTTCGGCAGAGTATATGGCCTGACCTCTGAGCTTTTGGGCGAGAGAAGGCGTTGGGTGCTTGACCTTTCTGGCCTTACGGGATTTGAAGATGCCCTCACCGGAGAGCTATCGGGCGCCGTAAGGCAGAGGCTCGCGCTCGGATGCAGCCTGCTCCATCACCCTGATATACTCTTTCTCGACGAGCCCACCTCCGGCATCGATCCGGTATCAAGAAGGACCTTCTGGGAGATTATCAGGCTACTTGCAGCCTCCGGCACGACCGTATTCGTCACAACTCATTATATTACAGAAGCTGAGAACTGCACGCGGGTAGCCCTTTTACACCAGGGCAGCATACTGGCGCTGGACAGCCCCGGAGCGCTCAAGGCCAGGTACAGGACAGACTCTCTTGAAGATGTCTTCATAAGCGTCATGCAAGGCGCCCCATGATATACGCCCTCGTCAAGAAGGAGGCCCTGGAGATCTTAAGAGACCCCGTGACCCTCGGCGTGGCCGTGGTCCTCCCGGTCATAATGCTTTTCCTTTTCGGATACGCTATCTCTCTTGATGTCAACGACGTCTCAATGGCCGTATACGATCAGGACAGGAGCCAGGAGAGCGCCCGCCTTGTCGACGCTTTTGTCGGCAGCGGTTATTTCACCCTTGAGTATTATCTGGATTCTCCGGGCGAGGTAGACAAGGTGCTTGATAGAGGAGAGGCGTCGATCGTTCTTGCTGTCCCGCCCGATTTCTCGAAGGATGTTAACCTGGGAAAGAGGACGGAGGTCCAGGTCATAGTTGACGGGAGCTTTTCAGCTACAGCGCTGATCGTCTCGAACTATGCCGCTGCAGTGGTGCATATGTACACAGAGGAACTTCTGGAAAGGGAAAGTGGAGCCGGCATTGGCGGCATAGGCGTGACACCGAGGGTATGGTATAACCCGCCTCTTAGAAGCGTCAATTATATTGTGCCGGGGCTCTTTGCCGTGCTCCTCATGGCGTTCCCGCCCATGCTGACAGCCCTTTCGATAGTGAAGGAAAAGGAGCGCGGCACGATAGAGCAGATATATGTGTCCCCCGTAAGTCCGTCGGCCTTCATAGTAGGCAAGGTTATTCCTTACGCCATAATAGCCTTTTTCGAGATGGTCCTCATACTTGCCATAGGGATCCTCTGGTTCAGGATACCTTTCAAGGGGAGCATAATGCTCCTCGTCGGCACCTCGCTGATATACGTCTTGACCACGGTGAGTATCGGACTTTTTGTATCCACCATAACAAGGACTCAGTTTCAGGCCATGTTTCTTTCCCTTATAGTGACGCTCATGCCGTCATTTCTATTCTCTGGCTTTCTCTTTCCAATAGCCACGATGCCGTATATGCTCCAGCTCTATACATATGTATTCCCCGCGAGGTACTTCAATGACATAAGCAGGGACATCTTTTTGAAAGGTGTCGGGTTTGAGTACTTGATCGGCAATATCGCCCTGCTGAAACTGGCAGGTGAACTTGGACTGGTTCCAGCCAAAAAAGCAAATGCCGCGCTTGCTGCCTATCGCGAACTCCGGCGCACACAGCATCAGCTCAGGCTAAGCGGCGCCCCTGAAACAACCGGCACCCCCCTGTCCAAGGATGGATCACAAAAATTTGCCCGTGTAGCCAGTCATCAGTTAAGCGAAGCCAGACTGGCCGTCACCCGGCTCTGGG
>CAZDUP010000325.1:0-2441 GCA_964508625.1 uncultured Thermodesulfobacteriota bacterium | reverse complement strand
AAAAAGGCCCATCTGCTTTGTTGTCTCGTCGCTCCTCACTGCGGCGTACGGCAAAAAGTACTCCTCATTCGTCGCTCCTCGCCGCCTCGCATCTGGACCTTTTTGAGCAGCCTGAGCAAGGCGAACCAGTTAGCCCCCGAATTCGTACCTCAAAAGACCAACCCCGAATATGGCAGCAGTCTCAGTCCTAAGTATCCTCTGCCCAAGGCTGACCTGAATATAACCCGCTTCTTCTGCCCTTTTCGTTTCTTCTTCTGTAAGCCCGGCCTCTGGCCCGACAAGCAGAAGAGCTTCCTTAACGGGCTTTTTGACCTTGCCAATAAGGCCCTTCAGCGTTTCTATCCCCTGCCTCTCCGAGAGCATCACCTTGAGGTCAGCCCCATTCGCATGCCGCAATGCCTCCTCAAATGGCGCATAGGCGAGTATCTCCGGTATATCCGGCCTCCGCGACTGTTTGGCTGCCTTGAGCGCGATTGCACCCCAGTTATGCGACCTCCGCTGCCTTGCGTCGAGCTCTTCAAGGCTTATCGATTTTTCTGATTTGAAGGGAAGTACCCGGGTAACCCCCAGCTCTGTCGCCTTCTGGAGGATGAGTTCCATCCTCTCTCTTTCAGGCAGGGCCTGGACAAGGGTTATCTCAGGCCCGCTATCAGCCGGCCCCAGTTCCTCGAATACCTTGAGAAGAGCGGACCCGACTGATAAAGAGACGAGGCGCGCCCTGAAGAGATTGCCCTCACTGTCAGAAAGGGTGAAGGCCTCTCCAGGCCGCGGCTCCCACGTCAGAAAATCGGCGAGCTGCGGGTGTGAAAGGGTGATGCTTTTATCAATGGAGAGTCTTTCGTATGCGACTATCCTGCCGATGCCGGGCAAGCTACAATCTCCTTGTTGTGATAGGGGAAAGTAGTATAATCTTACCCTATTGGACGCGGCCGCAAAAGCGATTATTTCGAGGAGAGGATCCTTGAGAGGGCGAGGATACGCGGATCGAGGCTTGCCCCCTTTAGAGAGAGCTTCTTCAATACGGCAAGCGAGGCGCCCCTGTCGAAACCGGCATCTTCCATGATGCCGAGGGCTATCCTGTCAGCCCGCTCCTCACGGAACGCGGACGAACCTGACGAGCCCAGGCCTGAGAGGCCTGCTGCCCCTGGCGTCTGGTCGTTGGAGATGATGTGGGAGGCCTCGTGGCTGAGTATGAAGGCCAGCTCGTCATCAGTCTCGGTTATCGAGAGCAGCCCGTCAGAGACTACGACCGTGCCGTCAGGCATGACAAAGGCGCTCATGCGGCCGCTCTCCTCGAAAACGACCTTTGGCGTCCAGCCGAGTACGGACTCGAGCCTTGAAAGCACGGTTTTTACGCGGGCCTTGTGGCCTGCATGAGCCTCGGCATATGCCTTTGACGGCAGCATGAAAGAGGCCGCAAACAGGGCGCAGATGAGCGCTAACGGTATTTTTTTTCTCGCTTTTTTCATGGGCTTTAATGCGGATGCGTAAAGAGCGGGAGGGTGTTGCCAGAAACAGGGCCAGTCCATCCAAAGCGATTTTAGCATGAGAGCTATCTGAAATTCAATGAAAAATGTCGCGAACATAATGCTCCAGGGCACCTCCTCTCACGTTGGGAAGAGCGTGCTGACAGCCGCGCTCATAAGGTGCCTGAAGAACAGGGGTTTCCAAGTCGCTCCGTTCAAGGCGCAGAACATGGCGTTGAATTCGGCGGTGGCGAGAGATGGCGGCGAGATAGGCAGGGCGCAGGCCTTTCAGGCAGAGGCAGCCGGGCTTTTGCCCTCGGTCCACATGAACCCCATACTCCTGAAGCCGACTGCTGATAGCCTCTCCCAGGTCATCATCCAGGGCAGGGTCTTTGCCACGATGTCGGCTCGCGAGTACCACGCCTTCAAGAAAGAGGCGCTCCGGTACGTTCTCGAGAGCTATTACAGGCTCGCTGAGACCAACGACATCATCGTCATCGAGGGCGCGGGCAGCCCGGCTGAGGTGAACCTCCGCGAGAACGACATAGCAAACATGGGCATTGCCGAGGCAGTAAATAGCCCGGTCCTTCTCATAGGCGACATCGACAGGGGAGGGGTCTTCGCATCGATAGTCGGCACGCTCGAGCTCCTCGAACAGGGCGAGAGGGAGCGGATAAAGGGCCTTATCATCAATAAGTTCAGGGGCGACAGGGCCCTCCTCGAGCCAGGCCTGGAGTTCCTCCAGAACCGCACTGGCAAGGCTGTTGTCGGCGTTGTCCCGTACTTTAATATCAACCTGCCGGACGAGGACAGCGTAGCCCTCGACTTCCAAAGCGGCAAGAGAGAGGAAGGCAGCGATAAGGTCAGGGTGGCTGTGGTCAAGCTCCCGAGGGTGTCGAACTTCACGGACTTCGACCCGTTCAAGGGAGATATAGATGTAGAGCTGCGCTTCATCACCACCCCTGAGGAGATGGC
>CAZDUP010000324.1:0-2447 GCA_964508625.1 uncultured Thermodesulfobacteriota bacterium | reverse complement strand
TCCCTCAATGACGGAGAGAACTTCGGGCCGCCGTGCACTGCCCCGGCCTTCACGCTGCCGAGCAGGTCAAAGCCCGCGCCGTCCATGAAGTGAACCTTGCCTGTTCCGCCCTCGACGACCATGAAGAAGTTCTCGAGGTCATAGGGCGCTTCCCTGCCCTCTTCCATCATCGAGAGCTCCCATGTCGAGAGCATCTCTTCGGTGCCCCACGCAGGCGTCTTCGCCGGCGTCCGGATGAAGGCGACTATCTCCTTTATCTCCGCCTCGGAGAGGACGGCCTTGAAGCCAGGCATCTGCGTGGCTTCGAGGCCATTTGCGACTATCGACGAAAGCTCTTTGTCCTTCTTTATGCCGAAGTATTCGGGTATGAGCGGCGGCGCGCTCAAGCCCCATCTCTCAGGGTGGTGGCACGAGGCGCAGTGCTTCGAATAGAGCTCTTCCCCGCCATAGGCAAAGGCGGGGCCGGTTAGCATGGCCGAAAGGAAGACCGCTGAAAGCATTCTCTTCATCTCATTCATCCCTTGATGGCGTTCTTATGCCCCGGCAGGCTCGAAGGCCTCGGGGAAGTATACCGGAGAGCTCTTCTTGAATTCCTTCAATGAATCGAGGGTCCTGAAAGAGCCTGTGCCTGCTATTTCGGAGAGCTCGCAGACTATCCTCTTCAAGTCCTCGGGCGAGCTGCCGTGGACCATGGTGTACACGTTATATGGGAAGCCCACGAAGCTCGGCCTTATGTAGCAGTGGCTTACCCTCGGGTGCTGCGACAGAAGTATTCCGGCCTCTTCAGCCCTCTCTTCTTCTATCTGCCAGACGATCATCGAGTTCGATTTGAAGCCCGCGTTCCGGGGCGTGAGCGCGGCGCCGAAGCGCCTTATCACACCCGCCTCTTTCAATGCCGAGGCGCGCGCCAGCACCTCTTCTATCCGCCATCCGAGCATCCTCGCCGCCTCGTCGAAAGGACTCGGCGTGAGGAATATGTCCTCTTTTTGCAGCGCCCTTATAAGCTCTATGTCCCTCGTGTCCATCATTCGCCCACCTTGAGGTCGACCTTTACCTTGAACATCTTCTTTGCGCTCAGGTTGTGAATGGGGCTTATTGAAGACCTTTTCGATATGGCGGAGAGTATCTCGTCTATCCTCTCCCGGGATTCGGCGATGACGGTGAACCAGAGGTTGGGATGTCCCGCGCGGAGGTAATTGTGCGTCACCTGCGGATAGGCGCTTACGATGGCGGCAACGGCATCGAGCCGGGCTTCAGGCACGTCCATTGCGCAGAGCGTTGAGGTGTAGCCCATCTTGCGAGCGTCGAAGAACGGGCCTACCTTGCGGAGCACCCCGGTCTCGATGAGTCTTCGGACCCGTGAAAGCGCCTCTTCGCCGCTTATGCCGAGTCCTCTGCCGATATCGGCGTAAGGGTCGGCTGATACAGGGAAGTCTCCCTGTATCCTGTTAAGAAGGTCCTTGTCGATCGAATCGAGCATTTTAGTCAGAGCCCTCCTTAACGGGGGTCAACCGAATACCTTCTCTCTCAATTCCCTTATTGGCTGGGCGTCGATCAAGGAGAGCTCTTCCTCAGACCAGTTGAGGACGTGGCTCAGGGAGACGACCTCTCCTATTATGAGGAGCGCCGGGGGCTTCAAGCCCTCCTCCCTGCACCTGGCGCTTATGTTCGAGAGCGTGCCGATAACGGTGCGCTGCCCTGGCATGGTGCCGCTGCTCACGAGCGCTGCAGGCGTTGAAGGCGGCCTGCCGAAGTCGATGAGCTTTCCGGTTATCTCTGAGATGTTAGCGACACCCATGTAGAATACAATGGTGTGGCCGAGCTCGGCCAGGGCTGCCCAGTTGATGTCATCGAGCCCTTCGCCCTTCATGCGGTGTCCGGTGACGAGCGTGACAGCCTGCGAGTACCTACGGTCTGTAAGAGGTATGCCCGCGTATGCGCCTACGCCTATTGCGGCGGTGATGCCGGGGACCACCTCAAAGGGTATGCCCTCTTCTGCGAGATGAGCTGCCTCCTCGCCTCCCCTGCCGAATACATAGGGGTCTCCGCCCTTGAGCCTCACCACGCGCTTCCCTCTTCTGGCGTGGCTGGCTATGAGCCGGTTTATCTCATCCTGCGGACAGGAATGGAAGGATGTCTCCTTGCCGACAAAGACAAGCTCCGCGTCTGCGCTTACGAAGTCGAGTATCTCAACAGAAACGAGCCGGTCGTATATGACGACCTCCGCCTCTTCGAGCACCCTCTTTCCTTTCAAAGTGAGAAGCTCCGGGTCGCCTGGCCCGGCCCCTACGAGATGGACTTTTGTGATCACGTCACACCCTGAAGTATTCCGTTAAGAGTTAGTAAAAAAGGAAGAATGCGCCTAAAAAGACGGATAAGAATGTAAGAATAAGTTTAACGCTCAAGGAAGAGCCGGGCGCATGGAGGAGAAAGGCAGGCCAAGATGC
>CAZDUP010000323.1:0-2452 GCA_964508625.1 uncultured Thermodesulfobacteriota bacterium | reverse complement strand
CCAAGATCCCCCTTGAAGAGCTCCAGCACAACCTCTTTGCCACTGGAATAGCCGCTGTGCCCGGCGCCGCAACGGGTTCAATAGTCTTTACCGCAAAGGACGCGGAGGACTGGACCGAGAACGGCAAGGCTGTCATCCTCGTGAGGAAGGAGACGAGCCCCGAGGATGTCGGCGGCATGCATGCTGCCAAAGGCATACTTACGGCCACGGGCGGCAAGACATCCCACGCCTCGGTCGTTGCGCGCGGCTGGGGCAAGTGCTGCATCGTCGGCTGCGAGGACCTGAACATCGACTACGGCGCAAAGACCGTCACCGTCGGCAGGACCATATTGAAAGAGGGCGACGCCGTGACGCTCAACGGCTCCACGGGAGAGGTATTCAAGAACTCGATGAAGCTCATAAAGCCCGAGCTTCCCGAGGCCTATCACTCCCTCATGCGCTGGGCCGACGACGCGAGAAAGCTCCAGGTGCGCACCAACGTCGATACCCCCTATGACGCGGAGAACGCCATCAGGCTCGGCGCAGAGGGCATCGGCCTCTGCAGGACAGAGCACATGTTCTTCGATACCGAAGAGCGCCGCATCGCCATTCAGAGGATGATAATCTCCGAGGACCAGAAGACCCGCAAGAAGTCCCTATATGACCTGCTCCCCTTCCAGAGAAAGGACTTTGTCGGCATATTCAGGGCAATGGACGGCAAGCCCGTCACCATAAGGCTCATAGACCCGCCTCTCCATGAGTTCGTTCCTCATACAGAGTCCGAACAGAAGCAGCTCGCGCAGAAATTGGGCGTGCCCTTCCATCAGGTCAAGAGGAGGATAGAGAGGCTGCATGAGGCAAACCCCATGCTCGGCCACAGGGGATCGAGGCTCCTCATTACCTACCGCGAGATACTCGACATGCAGGTGCGAGCCATAATGGAGGCTGCCTGCGACTGCCAGAGAAAGGGCATCAAGGTATTCCCCGAGATAATGCTCCCGCTCATCATAGACGCAAAGGAGCTCCAGCTCCTTGCTGACAGGGCAAAGGTCATAGCCGCTGACGTCATGAAGGAGCAGGGCGTCACCGTAAAGTACCTCATCGGCACCATGATAGAGGTGCCGAGGGCAGCCCTCCTCGCAGACCAGATAGCCGGTGTCGCGGACTTCTTCTCATTCGGCACCAACGACCTCACGCAGATGACGCTCGGCATGTCGAGGGACGACGCCGGAAGGTTCCTCCCCGACTACATCGACGAGAAGAAGACCGGCATATTGAAGGACGACCCCTTCCAGTCCATAGACCAGAGCGGAGTGGGCCTGCTCATGAGGCTCGCGATAGTGAAGGGCAGGGCAAAGAAGGAAAACCTCAAGATCGGCATCTGCGGAGAGCACGGCGGCGACCCGTCATCGGTCGAGTTCTGCCACCTCAATGCGTTCGACTACGTCTCATGCTCGCCTTTCAGGGTGCCCATTGCGAGGCTCGCGGCAGCCCAGGCCGAGATTAGAAGCCCGAGGCCAGCAGGCAAGCGGCAGATAAGCGTGAAGTTAGTCTGAGGGATTTAAAAGGTCTGAAAACGAAAGCCCCTGAAAAGGGGCTTTCGTCATTTCAGGAAACGGATATCAGGAAGCGCGGCGTCTCAAGGCCTCGTATCCCTTTGGCAGCCCCGGCGCCTCGACTGCCGTGAATTCCTCCTTGAAGTACCTCCACATCAGCGGGTGGGTCTTACTGAACCGCAGCTCGTCTCTATTATCAAGCGCAACGTCGCCGAGGATGACCCATCTGACATTGCTGGAATCGAGATCGCGAATCATCTCTTTTTCCCTTTCAGCCGACTCTGGGTAGACGAAGTATATCTGCCATATAGGGGAGCGCCTGCCTATCACAGGGTACATGGTGGGCCAGTGCGGGGCTATGAAGACGGCCTCGTCCGGAGCCGCGAGAGCGGCCACTTCCTCCACGCCCCTTATCTGGCCTGCCATGTCCCGGTCTATCCATAAACTGTCCTTGCCTATTTTGTATTGGACGAAATCCCCATAGGCCCTCTTCCAACAGGGCGACTCCCTTATTATGGTGAATGCGCTTGCTGATAACAGGAAGATGCCTGCGAGTACTGCGGCTACGGTCCCTGTCCGCGAATTCAAAATGGCCGGAAGCGCTATCAACGCAAGCAGGAACGGGTGTATCGCCTGCGCAAGGTGGCTGATGTCAGCGCGAGCAAAGGCGTGGTGCATGTAAAAAAAGCCTATTGCAGAGGCTGAGACCAGAAGCGCCTTTGCCGCCGTATCAATCCTGGAAAAGACAGCCCAGAGAGCGGCGCCGATAAACAAGGCTGGCATACCTATGAATAGCAGGCCGAGAAAGGTCGAGTAAATGTCGGAGGCCGTCCATGGGAACGGGACAGGTATGTGCAGATTTGCACCCACCTTCATAAGGTAAATGGCCTGTCCCACGTACTCTCTGAAAAAGCCGG
>CAZDUP010000322.1:0-2454 GCA_964508625.1 uncultured Thermodesulfobacteriota bacterium | reverse complement strand
GTTCAGGGAAGACCTCTTCTACAGGCTGAACGTTATACGCATCCAGACGCCGCCTTTACGGGAGCGCAAGGAGGATATACCTCACCTCGTAAGGCATTTTATCGATAAGTTCAACAAATTGCTCGGCAAGTCGGTCAGCAAGCCGGCCGAAGAGGCGATGTCCGCGCTCATGGACTACGACTACTCTGGAAATGTCAGGGAGCTTGAGAATATAATCGAACGGGCCGTTACGCTCTCCGATGGTGCTGAGATAGGCATAGGGCAGCTTCCGGCCCAGGTGAGGGCTAACCCAGGGCAGGGCGCTTCCGCTGGCGCGGCCAACGCCGAACCCGTGAGCGTGCCTGTCGGCGGCATGGACCTGGAGAAGAGCGTGGAGGACTTCGAAAGGGCGATAATAATGGACGCCCTCAAGAAGTCAGGCGGCGTGAAGAAAAAAGCCGCCGAGCTCCTCGGTCTCTCGTTCAGGTCAATGCGGTACAAGCTCGCCAAGTACGGGATCGCAGAAGACTGATTCGTCCGTCATTGCGAGGTGCGCAAGCTACCGAAGCAATCTTTTGCGGGTTCAGGTTTTCAACCTGAACCCGAGGGTTCGTGCATGGATATACGAATCTTCGGGTTCAATTTGCAAAATTGAACCCGCTTATAGCTTCATCCTTTTACTAAAGACCGACGATTGCCGCCCGCCGTGCTACGCTCGCGGCTTCGGCTCACGCGCTCGCAATGACAACGTATAATCTCCCCAACCCCTCCTTAGAAACGAGGGGTTTTGTTTTAGATGTCCCCCATTTCAAAAGGGGGACAGAGGGGGATTATGAAGAACCATGCCTTTAATCGGCCCTTTTTGACAGAAAACGTCACCCGCGATGACAAAAATTGTTACTTCACAGGCATCCCGTCAGTCAGGCCTATTTCATAACTCTTTGATTTTATTAGCTTTTGATTGTTGGCACGGCCGTTGCAGTGTATTCAGGTCAAGGACATTGACTATAAAGTTTTCAGCAGCATAACCGAAAAGAAATACAATTCAACACTCAGGGGAAGCCTGAAAGGAGGAAACAAAAATGTTACAGAAATTTGCCAAGAAGATCAAAAGAGAGGAAGGTTTCACGCTGGTCGAGCTTTTGATAGTCGTCGCTATCATAGCGATACTGGCCGCAATAGCGATACCGCAGTTTTCAGCCTACAGGAAGAGGGGCTTTGCCGCAACCGTAAACTCTGACGCCAAGAACGCGCACTCGGCCGCAATGGCGCTTCTCGCTGGCGACCCCACATTGGTCCTGGATGGCGCCTGCGGTGATATCGATGCTGGTGGTGCCATGGAAGGCGGCTACAATCCTTCTGATGGCGTGACCTGCGCGCTCGCCTGGGTCAGCATCAATGACTGGACCTACACGCTCTCCGGCGACGTGGCATGGGATCTTGGCACCAACAGCGCTACCATCTCGGCTGACGGCACCTTCGTTCCTGCCGCGCCCTGATATCAGGCAAGGCAGATCGCAACAGCATGAAAGAAGAGAGGGCATAACGCCCTCTCTTCTTTTTTTTGCTCATGCGTGTTCAGGTTTGCAACCTGAACCCGAGGGTTCGTGAATGGGTATACGAATCTTCGGGTTCAATTTGCAAAATTGAACCAGCCTGGAAGTTTTTTTGAGATGATTAGTTAATCCCCCTCAGTCCCCCTTTTCCAAATGGGGAAGTTTAAAAGAAAACCCCTCTTTTCTAAAGAGGGGCAGGGGGAGATTATATTTTTAATGGTGATTCAGCCGACCTCGTAGTGGCTCTTCACCTTGAACCCGCCGGGCATTTCCTTTATGTCAACCGACGTATGCCCGAACTGCTGGAACCTGTTGGTCTTGACCTTTATGTCGCAGGGGTTGCACCTGCCGTAGACGTCGCATATCCGGTAGATGTCCTCGAGCTCAAAGGCCGGGTCTGTTATGTTGCCCACCGGCTCCCTGCCTTCGTAGAGGTCGCTGTGGCACTTGTATACGCCTCCGCCGCAGCCCATGATGAGCTCGGTCGTCTTGCAGAGCACCTTCTCCTCGAACTTCTGGTCGCATGCGCCCTCATACTTGAAGGTGCCGTGCATCTGTCCGTCGTGCTCGCCTAAGAACTCCTTGAAGCGGAAGTCTATGCCGAGATTTAGGCACTTCTCCTGGGCGTCCCTTATTATCTTCTCCTGAGACGGATGGAGCACGCCCCATATGCCGATGGAGAAGCCCGCCTCCTGCATGCGGAGCACCTTTTTAACGAGCGGGTCGAGCTCCATCTGCTCGGGATGATAGCTAACCCTGATTGATGCGTAGGGCGCGTTCCTCTTGAGCCTCTTTGGGTCCACTTCCCGTATGAACCGTTCGATATCGAACTGCAGGTTGGTGAGTATGTCTATGTGGAGGTCAGGCCTCAGGTTGTTTATTATGTAGATGAAGTCCTTGTGCAGGCTCGGCTCGCCGC
>CAZDUP010000321.1:0-2460 GCA_964508625.1 uncultured Thermodesulfobacteriota bacterium | reverse complement strand
GTCCAGCCCCGAATCCCGCTGCTTCATGTGGAAGCCCTTCCCTGTCTCTTTTCCGAGCACGAAGAATATACCAGTTTATTATAATTTTTTAAATAAATTATTTCACCTTTTAACCTAATCGGATATTATAGCCTGGTTTTTCTAAATTGCTACTTCAGCAAGGTCTTTTTTTTACTGGAAGCCTCGTTTCTGAATTGCTTGACAGAAAACCCCGCTCTGTTAGGCTATAAAAAGGGCGGATTTTACCTAAAATCACTCCACAGGTGTTTTATGTCTGAAAAGAAGACCTTCAGGTTCTTTGAGTGCTTTGCGCTTACGACCCTTACCGGCCGCAAGGCCTCCGACATACTCGAGCTCACGGACATAATGAAGACCGCGAGCCGCTCGTCTATCTTCCACCACATGCACCAGTATTTTTTAAAGCCCCATGCTGTCATGCCCGAATACCCCAACGACTTCGCGGACTGGGTCTCCGGGGAACTGGGCGAGCCGCTCCTTGCAGAGGCGCTCGCCAACGTAAACCCGTTCGAGTTCACCGATATAGAGGACCTGAGGGCCGAGCTCTTACGTATAATCGAGGAATACCTAAAGACCTATCCGCCGCCGAGGCCGGTGCTGCAGGGCAAGGAGTTCATGTTCAACGAGGGCATCACGATCGTAATTCCGACGGCAATAGAGTCCGGGCCGCACCTCCATGATTTCCTGCAGAAGCTCCGCGAGGCTGACTATTCGAGCGTCTATTTTCATTTCTACGAATCGAGGCTCAGGCTCGGCCGCCCGGTCGATGACTTCAGCGAGTTCGTACTTACATCGCTCGAGCGCCCCGGCATAGCGGCCAGGATAAAATCTCTCGACCCGTACATGTACACCACCGAGGTATTGAGGGACAAGATAGCGGCCATTATCGAGGAGGAGCTGTGAGTCTCAGCGACTACGAGGGCATAGCTGAACAGGGGGACCTCCGGGCCATAGAGAAGATGGCAGGGGCGCTCTCAGGCAAGAAGATGCTGCACGTCAATTCGACAGCCGCTGGCGGCGGGGTCGCGGAGCTCCTTGTGCGCATGGTGCCGCTTTTCAAGGACATCGGCCTCGACGTGAGATGGGAGGTAATGCAGGCCGACCGCCCCTTCTTCGAGGTCACGAAGAACATCCACAACTCCCTTCAGGGCAGGGGTGTGCCCATAACCCGTGAGATGTGGGAGACCTACGGCGCCGTGAACGGTGCGAACGCTGCCCGGATAGACCTGGACGCCGACTTCGCCGTCATACACGACCCCCAGCCCGCCATGTTCATCGACTTCAAGCAGCGCGGCATCTGGCTCTGGAGGTGCCACATCGACATATCTACGCCAGACCGCGTCACATGGCATTTCTTGAAGGGCATAGTCGAGAAGTACGACGGCTCTGTATTCTCTGTTGCCAACTTTGCCCAGTCGCTCCCAATACAGCAGTTCCTCATGCAGCCTACGATAGACCCGCTGGCCGAGAAGAACGTGCACCTCGAGGACGAGGAGGTGAAGGCCGTATACGAGAGGCTCGGTGTGCCAATGGACAAGCCCATACTCCTTCAGGTGTCGAGGTTTGACCCGTTCAAGGACCCCATCGGGGTCATAGAGGCGTACAGGCTCGCGAAGAAATACCACGACTGCCGTCTCGTGCTGGCCGGAGGCACTGCCACCGACGACCCGGAAGGAGAGAAGGTCCTCGCAGAGGTGCAGGAGAAGGCAGCCGGGGACCCGGACATACACATACTCCTGCTGCCGCCCTTTAGCGACAGGGAGGTAAACGCGCTGCAGAGAGGCTCCACCATAGTCCTCCAGAAATCAACGCGCGAGGGCTTCGGCCTTGTCGTGGCTGAGGCGCTCTGGAAGAAAAAGCCGGTCATTGGCGGCAACGTCGGAGGCATACCTCTCCAGATAATAGAGGGCACTACCGGTTTTCTCGTGCATTCGCCGGAGGGCGCGGCCTACCGGATACGCCAGCTCCTGGAAGACCCGGAACGCATACGCAGGATGGGCGAGGCGGGCAGGGAACACATCAGGAGGAACTACTTGATAACGAGAAATATCCGGAACTACCTCGGCATCTGGACGGCCCTCGAGAAGAGGAACGAAAAGGTGATCTACATCTGAGCCTGCCGGCAAGCCCGCCGCGTTGTGTGCCGCTTAAGAGTCTCATCCATAATCCGTTCCTTAAAGGGGCAGATGGCTTATGGATATCATGGCGGACAGGAAACTGATCATAGTCTCCAACAGGGAGCCCTACAGCATATCCCGCCGCCACCGGCTCACGGTCGGCGGCCTGGTCTCGGCGCTCGACCCGCTCATGAGGGCGGCCCAGGGCGTCTGGATAGCCTCCGGCTCAAGGGAGGAGCTCAAGGGCAGGACAAACAGGTTCCAGGTCCCCCTGGCAGACCCCTCCTATACGCTCAGGCTCGTGCCGCTTGCTCCGGCTGACATC
>CAZDUP010000320.1:0-2461 GCA_964508625.1 uncultured Thermodesulfobacteriota bacterium | reverse complement strand
ATTTCGGGACAAGGTACAAGCGGCAGGTCCGGCATGGGGATGCCTCGGAGGCGTAGATGTTTCAGTGGTGGGTGTGAAGCCTTTGGATATGCGGCCCAAGGGAGGCGGCCAGGTCCGGCCTCATTTTTATAGCGGCCTGGAACGCTGCCTCTGCCCGCGCCGTGTCTCCGGCCTTTTCATAGAGGCTGCCAAGGCTCTCCATCGCGTCCGCGCTTTCAGGATTAAGCTCGAGGACCGCCTTAAGCTGCTCCTCGGCTGCCGCGAGATTACCTTTTTCGAGGTAGGCGAGGCCGAGGTTATAATGGGAGTCCTCGTCCCTGGGCCTGCCCTTCAGGGCCTTTGTGTAGGACTCTATGGCCTCGTCCATCTCGCCCTTGAGGACGTGCAGGTTGCCGAGGTTCAAAAGGGTCTCCGAATTATATGGATTGAGCCTTCTCGCCTCTTTAAGGTGATAAGAAGCCTTATCATACTCACCCTTGTCCATGAAGACGATGCCGAGGTTGAGGTGCGCCTTCTCGAAATCCGGCTGCAGCCTTATGGCAGCCTCATACTCGGCTACGGCCTCGTCGAGCTGCCCCTTCTTGTGGTAGGCGAGCCCGAGGTTGAACCTGACCCTCCTCCTGTTCGGGGCCTTTGCGGCAGCGTCCTTGTAGAACGTGACTGCGTCCTGCCAGACCAGGTTCCTCCTGTATGTGGCGGCTCCCAGCGGCAGCACCATGATGATGAACGCGGCCATAAGTACCCTTACCGACGCTACGCCGCCAAGCTCCTCGAAGGCGAAGAAGACGGCAGAGCTGACCGCAAGCCCGGCCCCGGCAAGCGGCAGATAAAGCCTGTGCTCAAATATGACGTCCTGTATGGGTATTATCGAGGACTCGACCGAGATGGCCGTAAAGAACCAGAAGACGCCTGCCGATATGAGGGCGAGGTAGGCGCTTCCTCCCTTGATAAACCTCCAGAAGAGGTATATCGACCCGCAAAAAAGGGATGCCACGAGCAGGAACGAGGCAAAGACCTCTGGCACAAAGAACGAATCATATACAGGGTAGTCGTACTCTATCCTCTGCCCGACCGGCAGGACCAGCAGACGGAGGAACGTGACCAGGACCCTGAACTGGGTCATGAGGTAATCATGCTTGGACATCCTCAGGAGGTCCCTCATCTGGTCGTTTATGAGGCCACCGCCAACGCCGTGAGCCGCGCTCATGCTGAAAAGGAAGTAGGGTATTAGCGCCATTGCGAGGAAAAACGGGGCCAGGCGTTTTATCCTCCAGCCTGCCGGGGCGCTGAAGAAGGCCACCTCTACCATCAGGATCACGAACGGCAGCGTATAGGTAATCTCCTTGGTCATCTGGGCTACGTAGACGAGGACGAGAGAAGATGCGTAAAATACGTATTTCAGAGCCCCTTTTTCTGCGAGCCTCCATTTTATGTAAAGCGCCACGGCCGAGAGATAGAACAGGGTCGCGAGGGACGCCAGCCTCTGGGAGATATACGTGACGGACTCTGTCTGGACAGGATGGGAGATGAAGAGCAGCGCAGCCAGAAGGGCTATGTGAAGCGACGGCAGTCCTCTTTCGGATAGACTCGGCGTGCGGATAAAGAGCCTTACCAGGACAAAGACGATGATGCCGTTGGTGATATGTATGGCGAGGTTTACCGCATGATAGCCCCTGACGTCAAAGCCGCCAGCAAGGTAATTGAGCGCGAATGAGAGGTATCCGAAGTACCTGGTCCCGTGGGGCGGCCAGTAGTCGCTGAGCGTGTAGGTTGTGTTGTAGTTGAGTATATAGATATAGTCGTCATAAATCAGGATGGCGTTGAAGGTGTTAGAGTAGATCGCAAAGGCGAGCGCCGCAATGGCCAGAAAGGCCATTGCCGTCAGGGCTTTTCTATTCAGGTCTGTGCTCATGATTCCTCTGGAGAGCTCAAGTTTATCCCATATGGGCCGTTAAACACAAATGTATTGTGACTTGAGCCCTTGATTTAAGGACCTTTTTACTGGTAAGCTGTCGTTTACAATGGAAGCTATTGTTTACAGAAGGACATCTTGATGCCGGGTTACAGCCAGACAAGGCTTGAGATAATGGGCCAGCTCGCGGCCGGCAATGCCGAATTCATGCGCGGCAGGCCCTGGACACTGGAGCCCGGGCAGCTCAGGTTCAAGCACGGGGTATCTCTCTCGGAGCTTAAACTGCCATACCACATGGGCGGCGAGGACGAGGCCTGCGTCGAGGAGGCTGTCCTGGGCTTTGCCTCCATCCTCTGCAAACGCTACGAGCCCAAGAAAGACGGCTCCGATTCCTCGCCCATGCTCCTGCCCATAGGCGTGCTCAAGGACAAGACCTTCAGGCTCGACCTCTTCATCGCGGACTCCCTTGAGAAGGAGATCGCCACAAGCGTGCTCAAGGGCGTGCCCTACGTGGACAGCGCGATACTTGCCAACTGGCTCGGAGGAGAT
>CAZDUP010000319.1:0-2556 GCA_964508625.1 uncultured Thermodesulfobacteriota bacterium | reverse complement strand
GACTCGCTCCTCGCTTCCTCGACGCCTTGCATATGGAGCTTTTTGAGCAGCCTGTAAAAATTATTGTCTATTAATAAGACCAGAGCTTTTATTTATATAATATAGCAGGAACAAGGTAAATGGGAAAAAACTCCCACCCGGTTGCCGCCATGCTCAAGAGAAGGGGTTTTGAGGTACTCCTTTCAAACCCCACGGACTACCTCTTTTTTCCGCCTGACATGGACAAGGCCCTTGAGGACGAGCTCTATGAGATGCTAAAGAAATACTCCTTCAGGCTTTTTGTCCGCAAGGTCATAAGGAACAGGCGCTCGTTCAAGGCCGGGGACCTCCTGAAATATTCGAGCCTCGAGTGGGTGGAGCGGTACGTGCAGTTCATACTCGACCGCGGGGTCATCGAAGAGACCGGCGAAGGCTCGTACCGCTTGAAAGCCGGGTCAGTATTCAGCTTCGGCGAAACTCTCGAATGGTTTATTGCCAACGTATTCGAAAGGGAGTTCTCTTCCCCGGCGCTCTGGGGCGTGCGCCTGGGCGGCGGCTCAACCGGAGGCGACTACGACGTCATATCGTCTGTGGAAGGCAGGCTCGTCTACGTGGAGGTAAAGTCATCCCCTCCCAAGAACATCGAAGAGGCAGAGGTAAAGGCGTTCATCTCGCGGACGCTGGACCTCTCCCCTGACCTCGCAATATTCGCCGAGGACACACGCCTTCGGATGAAGGACAAGATAATGCCGTTTTTCGAGGGGCTGCTTGAAGGAAAGAGGTTCAGGAGGGTGGAGGAGGAGACCTTCTCGATAGAGGAGAGGATATTCGTCACCAACAGCGGCCCGGGCCTGGTCAATGCCCTGGCCCGGTGCGTAAAGGAGCGGCTGAAGAAGGACTTCTGGGGGTGACTGGCGCTTATTTACCTATCCACTCGTCCCAGATAGCCTTGATGGCAAGCGGCATCACTATGGTCGAATCGTCGTAGGCGACCTCCACCTGCGCTTCGTCAGGGGCGAGAAGCCCGCTCAGGATACCTTCAGGTCTATCCTGTCTTGTAGCTGTCAACATGTCCTCTTCCCCGCAAAGATCTATCATTATCGCCCTGGCCATGGAGCCCTCCTTTGAAGAGCTGTTATGGCTTCATTTTAGTATATGGGATATTAAGAGAGGATTAAGGCCGCACAGGCCCCAACTGCTTAACTAATGAGGGGATTTCAGGCCTGGGCGGCGCCGTTCCCGTTCTTTACGGGCAGAAAGACCGTAAAGGTAGAGCCTTTCCCCTGCCTGCTCTTGACCTCTATCCTGCCGCCGTGGGCCTCTATTATGGTCTTGACGATGGAGAGCCCCAGTCCGCTGCCGACCGTGACGCCGCGGCTCGCGTCAACCCTGTAGAACCTGTCGAAAATCTTGCCGGTCTCTTCCTCGGGTATGCCTATCCCGGTGTCCTCAATACTCACGATGGCGTTACCCATGAACTCATCTACATTGATGTCTACCCTGCCGCCCTGCCTGTTGTACTTTATGGCGTTCTCAACGATGTTGGTGAAGACCTCGGTGAGGCCTTCCCTGTCCCCCTTTACCGCCACGCCGCTGCCTTCGATGTTCATGGCTACGCCTTTCTGGAGCGCGCTCTGCTCGATGAGCTTCTTTACGTCCTTCATGAGGTCCATGAGTTCAATCCTCACGGGCTTGAACTGGATGGTCTTGCTGTCCATGCGCGAGATGACCAGGATGCGGTTTATGATATCGCACATCCTGTTGACGGTCTCGTTTATCTTCTTCAGCGCATCCCTGTACTCCGGGGCGCCGCGCTCCCTGCCGAGGGTTATCTCGCAGAAGCTCTTTATGATCGACGTGGGGGTCCTCAATTCGTGGGATGCGTCCGAGAGGAACTGCTTGTGCTTGGAGAAGGACTCGTCGAGCCGGCCGAGCATGGTATTGAAGCTCGCGGCAAGGGGCTTGAGCTCTGCGGTCATGCCCTTCTCCTCGAGCCTTTCCGAAAGGTTCTCTTCGGTTATCTCGCCGACCTTGCCGGTAAAGCTGCGCAGAGGCTTCAGCGCCCATCCGGTTATAAGGAAAACCCCGAGTATGCAGACGATGAAGACGGCCGGAAATATCGCGAGCACTATCATCCTGAACGAACTCATGAGCTCATCGGTCTCCTCGAGCGAATCGGCGGCCTGGAATGTCAGCCTTCCCAATGCAAAATGGAACGATTGAGACATCATTCGCACCGGCTCCCCTCCAGGACCGGTAATAGTCTGATAGACCGCCTCTTTGTCAGGCAGCACGATAGGCAGGCTCTCTCCCGCGAGCGCGAGCGACGGCGACTGCACGAGCACCTTCCCATCTGAAGAGATTATCTGGTAGTAATGGCCGGAGAGCTTCTCGGCATAGACACCGGTGACAGCGGCGGCGAGCTCCTGGAGCTCGTCTTCCATGTGCCCCTGCGCCTCCTCTATGGCCATGAGGTTCGCGAGCGTCTCGAGCTCGGAATGTACGTGCTCGTCGGCAAGCTTAACCGTAAGGTCTTCTATCTCATTGTACAGGAATATCTCAAGGGCGGCGAAGAAT
>CAZDUP010000318.1:0-2561 GCA_964508625.1 uncultured Thermodesulfobacteriota bacterium | reverse complement strand
TCGAGTCCCTCTCCATCGGTTTCGGCCCCGGCCTCAATATATTCACCGGAGAGACCGGCGCGGGAAAGAGCATCATATTGGACGCAATCGCCCTCATTCTCGGCGACAGGGCGTCCAACGAGATAATAAGGGAAGGGCGTGAAGAGGCCCAGGTACAGGCGCTCTTTGACATATCCGGCCTGAGAAAGTCCATTGACGGCGTGCTCGCTGAGGCTGGCATAGAGCCTTCGGACGAGCTCATAATAAAGAGGGTAGTCCAGAGGGCCGGAAGGAACAGGATATACATAAACGGCAGCCTCGCAACTCTCGTAACGCTCACGGAGATAGGCAGGAGGCTTCTCGACATATACGGCCAGAGCGAGCATACCTCTCTCACCAGGCCTGAAGAGCATATCGAGGTGCTCGATTCCTTTGGTGGACTCTCGGCGCTTCGCTTGTACATGGCGGAATGCTACAGGGAGTACGGCGCGGCAAAAAAAGAGCTTGATGCGATTTTAACCGAGGCCAGGAGCGCGGGCGAGAAAAAGGACTATCTCGCCTTTCAGTTGAAGGAGCTTGTCGAAGCCGGCCTCAAGCCGGGCGAGGAAGAGGCGTTAAAGAATGAGAGGACCAGGCTTCAGGCCTCCGGCAAGCTGAGGAGCGCGGCTGAAGAGGCGCACGAGGCCATATATTCGGGCGCTGGCTCAGTTACCGAAAGGCTCGGCGCTGCCGCGAGGACGCTCAAGGAGCTATCGGCCATAGACCCGAGGCTTGCCGATGTCGCTGGCAGGATAGAGGCGAGCCTCTTTGAGATGGAAGACGCGGGCGTATTCCTGCGCGATTACGCCTCTTCGGTCGAGGCTGACCCGGAGGCATTGGAGTCTGCTGAGGACAGGCTCGACCTCATAGGCAGGCTCAGGAAAAAATACGGCGCAACGGTCGATGAACTGATAGCCAAAAAAGAGAAGCTCGAAGGCGAGCTTTCGACGATAGAGAACCTCGATTTCAGGCAGGCCGAGCTTGAGGCAAAGGTCGAGGCCGCGCACATCAAAGCCTTGAAGGCTGCCACCGGACTTACCGACGCCCGGAACACTGCGGCAAAGGGGCTCGAAGCGGGGATAGACAACGAGCTCTCGACCCTCGGCATGAAGGGGGCTGCCTTCGAGGTATCGATAGAGCCGGAGAAGAACCCTGACAACACGCCGAGGCTCACTGAAAAAGGGGCCGAGAGGGTGAGCTTCATGATAGCCGCCAACAAGGGAGAGGGGTTGAAGCCCCTTGCAAGGGTCGCGTCAGGCGGCGAGCTATCGAGGATAATGCTCGCCATGAAGAGCGTCATCGCCTCAGGCAGGGTGCCGACCATGATATTCGATGAGATAGACACGGGCGTGAGCGGGTCGATCGCGCAGGTCGTCGGATTGAAGCTCAAGGAAGTCTCTAGGACAAACCAGGTGCTCTGCATCACGCACCTGCCGCAGGTCGCGGCCTTTGCGGACAGGCACTTTGTCGTATCCAAGTCGGTCCAGGGCGCAAGGACGACGACGAAGGTGGCTGAGGTATCTGGTGGAGAGCGGGTCGAGCACATATCAGCCATGCTCGGCGGGCTCAAGGTCACGGAGACTACGCGGATGCATGCGGCAGAGCTCATAGAGGCCGCGGGCAGCCTCTCCAGAAAGAAGGCAGAGCCCCGGACCAAAAAACAGGCGCAGACCGTCAGGGAGGGTAATAGATAGAGTTGGTAAGAAAGGCCCATCTTTCAGACGTGCAGGACATATGCGAGATAGTCGAGACCTTTGCGAAGAGGGGCGAGATGCTTCACAGGTCCGCCTCAGACATATGCAGCTCGCTCCGTGATTTTTTCGTATATGAGGAGAACGGGAAGATAGTAGGGACGTGCGCGCTCCAGATAGCCTCACCTGAGATAGGAGAGGTCAGGTCTCTGGCCGTGCGAAGCGGCCACACTGGCAGGGGCATAGGGAGAAAGCTCGTTACCGCCTGCCTTGAAGAGGCCATAGAGCTTGGCATAAAGAAGGTCTTCGCGCTCACCTACAAGCCCGGATTTTTCAAGAAGCTGGATTTCAGGTGCGTGAGCAAGGAGGTCCTTCCGCACAAGATATGGGGGGACTGCATCAAATGCGTGAAGTTCCCCAACTGCGACGAGAACGCCGTCATCATCGAGCTTGGCAAAATGGGCGAAAAAGGGGGGGCGGCGTGAAGGATATATTGAAAGAGGCTGGCTGTGACGAGACGATAGGGCGGCTCCGGAAACTCCTCAAGGGCAAGTCCGACTTGTACGAAATATATTTCGCCGTCAGCAGGGGCTTTGGAGCAGAGGCAAAGGACGGAGAGGTAGATGCGCTCAAGGTGCGTTCGAGCGCCGGGGTGGGCCTGCGCACCATAAAAGACCGGAGGCTTGGTTTCGGCTTCTCGAGCGTGCTTTCCGAAGAGGCGCTCTCTGATATGGTCGGGAAGGCTATTGCAGGGAGCAGGGCGGTTGCCGAGGACGAGTACTTGAGGTTCCCGGAGCCGGGCCAGGGCATACCTGAGAATGAGCTTGATATAACTGACGATGGCTTTGGCAA
>CAZDUP010000317.1:0-2574 GCA_964508625.1 uncultured Thermodesulfobacteriota bacterium | reverse complement strand
TTCGCAGTTGTAAGCAGGGATGATGACCGAAACCAGTGCCATGAGTCAAAAGATGTTGAAAGGACGGGCTATCCTGCACGCGAACATCGGCCTGCAAAAGGATACGTCCTCATGGATATTTATCCTGTTGAGGAGCAGGGGGTCTGACCCTTTCTCCGCAAAGCCGGCTCTGGTGGAGCAGGCGCATCTGTAGCCCGCCTCTTTTAGAACGTCCCTTGCAGCGGCTTTGTGTTTGCCGTAGGGATAGGCAAAAGCAGCCACAGGTTTGCCAAGCCTCTCTTCGATTATCCGCTTTGACCGCACGATTTCGTCTTTCATGGTTGCGGCATCACAGGCGTCCATGCTCGTGTGCGTCACCGTATGAGACCCGAACTCGATCCCGTTTGCAGCCATCACAGAGGCTTCAGCCCAGCTCAGGAAGTGCCTCTCTCCGGCAACGCCCGGGAAAAGCCCCTCGAGCTCGGCAAGGAGCGCAGACCTCTCGTGAGCGGAGAGCTGCCTTGCACGGAGCACGGCCTCTTTTATAAAGACGCGGGCTTCACTTCTTTTCAGGGCAGCCGGAGCGGTCCAGCGCGGGCTTAGGAGGCTCTGGAGGCGCGCCGACTTCATGAGATCGCCGCCAGAGCCCCTGTTGAACGGCGCGGCGACAAGGAATCTCAGCCTCTCTTCCCAGAACGGCATATTGCCCTCGACGTAGTCAGTGGTCAGGAAAACTGTCGCGCTCAGGCCGTATTTGCGCAGCACAGGGAAGGCATTATCGTAGACGTCCTTCCAGCCGTCATCAAAGGTCACGGCGCATAGGTTTGGGGGAAGGGCAGACGCGTTGTCCTCAATCATGCCTGCAAGCCGGGTCAGGGGCACTACCCTGTAATTCCTGGAGAGATAGGATATGTGCATCTCGAATGCGCCTGCGCTGACATTCATGCCGTCCGGCGAATAGTCGACGGCCTCCTGCATACTGGCGAGCACCCTGTGGTACATGAGTATGACCGGCTTGTTGCCCGAGGCCGCCCTGCAGGCGCGGAGTCCGCCCGAATAATAGAGCGTGCAGGAAAGCGCCGTCTTTATGGTCTGCCTTATCCGCTCTTCAATACGCATCGTCGTCCGTAAGACGTGACTTAATCAAACCAGCGTCCCGGTGTCACTGAAATGAAGGTACTTGTCCGAGGCGACGAACCTGCCGGCGCTGTAGGCGTCAATGCCGAAAATGGCGAGTATCTCGAAGGCACTGCGCTCGTCCTTTTCACTGACCTTCTGCTTCCATTTGATGACGAGCTTGCGCTTGCGCTCCTCCTCGTCGCTTGTCTTCATTATGTTTATGGTCTCCGCGGTGGAAAGGGCTATGTTGGTGGAAGGCAGGCCGATGCTCTTGTAGAGCGCTGCCTTGTCATCAAGGTCGAGTCTTTCGTAAAGAAGTTCGCAGGATTTGTAAGGGTTCAGCAGCAGCTCCTCGTAGGAGACGACCAGCCAGCCGTCGTGGCTGGAGAAGTTCAGGGACACGAGGTTCTGGTAGCACCATGAAAGGATCCCCTTTTCAAAGTCCGTGCCCTTTGAATATATCTTCCTGATCTCGCCCATCTGGGCGCTGCTCAGGTACTTGCCCGCGAACGCCTCCGACTTCACGAAGGACTCGAGGCGCGGCAGCACCTGTCTGGAGACGGTCGTTGCCACCGGATGCCTTACGAGATAGACGATCTGTACGCCCATCCGTTCCTTCACGATGTTAATTATGTCCTCGAGCTCGTGTATCTTGAATATTATCCTGTTGGTCAGGAACCTGTGGTTTCTCCGGAAAGGCAGCGAGTTCATGCACCTGAACCTGTTCGACTCGAGCCCCTTCAGGTAATCGATAATGTATTCCTCGTTGCGGGTCCCTGGCAAGAGTGCGTCCCAGTCCTTGAACATCCCGGTCTTCTGGACGTTTTCTCTCCGGATATTGAGGGGCTCGTCATAGAACTTGAATCCCGGCTGCGACGCTATGACCTCCATGAGCCACGTAGACCCGCTCCTCGGGGTCGAGAAAAGAAAGACGTTTTTCTTCCCTGCCTGCGTATGAATGTTCGAGCACGCGAGCGCCGCGCTCTTCAGGGCGTTCTTGAGAGTCTTTTTTATCTCCATAATATCCTGTTGTACAGCTCCTCTGTCTTTTTGATGTTATAGGAGACATGAAAGAGTTTATGCAGCCTCTTCAGTCCGGCCTTTCCCATCTCTTTTGCCCTGCCCGGGTCCTCGAATACCTTTATTATCGCCCCTGCCAGCTGCGCCGGGTCAGCCGGTGGCACGAGAAAGCCCGTGGCCCCGTCATCGACTATCTCAGGCCCCGAGCCTATAGTATTGGAGATGACCGGCTTCTCGAGCGCCATGCCTTCCAGGAGCACGCGGCCAAAGGGCTCCGGCTCTACAGAGGCGTGGACAAGCGCGTCAAGACAGTTGACCAGGTCAGGGACGTCCTTCCTGAAACCGGTCACCTTGATTGCGTCCCTGAGACCCTCGGACTCGATGAGCCTCTCGACACTGCTCCGGTATGAGGCGTCAGACGGCGAGCTGTCTCCTATGATCAGGCAGATTGCATCC